>VBOS01000271.1 GCA_005893185.1 Candidatus Eiseniibacteriota bacterium | reverse complement strand
CGGAGTTGCCCTCCTGGATGAGGTCGAGGAACTCGAGGCCGCGATTCGTGTAGCGCTTGGCGATCGAGATCACGAGGCGCACGTTGGCCTCGATCATCTCGCGCTTGGCCTGGCCGGTGGAGCGCTCGCCGTCCTTGATCTGGCGGTAGAGCTCGAGCAGGTGCTCCTTCGACATCGAGGCCTCGCCCTCGACCTTCTTGACCTCCTTCTTCATGCTCTTGAGCTCGTTGCTGAACTCGGCGATCTGCGCGGGCTCGAGGCTGGAGTCGCGCTTCACCGCGCGCAGCTCGCGCGGGCCGCGCTTGAGCCGCCGCGCGAAGACGTTCATGTCGTCCACGCTGTGGCCGAAGCGGCGCTCGAGCGCCGCCACCACGTCGTCCAGCTCGGTCGCGTTCTCCGCGAGCTCCTTCAGCGGGGAGGCCAGCGCCTCGACCATGCGCGGGTTGATCGAGAGCTTGTGCAGCTCCTGGGTCAGCTCGGCCTCGACCTTGGCGAAGTTGGCCTGCAGCGTGTTGCGCTGGCCGTCCTTCATCCGTCCGTCCTGCCGCTCCAGCAGCTCGTCGTAGCGCTTCTGCAGGGTGAAGACGCGCTCCAGGATCTTCACCGCGCGCTGTCGCTCCTTCTTGAGCGCCTGCTCGGTGGCGGCGTTCTCGTCGACCTTGATGAAGTCCTCGATCTTGAGCTCGCCCTCCTTGAGCTTCTTGAGCATGGCCCTGAGCTCGCGCACAGCGGGTTCGGCACGGAACAGGGCGGACACCACCTGGCGCTCCCCGGCCTCGATGCGGCGCGCGATCTCGACCTCGCCCTCTCGGGTCAGCAGCGGCACGCGTCCCATCTCGCGCAGGTACATACGGACTGGGTCGTCGAAGCGCACGAGCTGCTGGGGTGTCGCCTTGCTCGCGGCCGAGGGCTTCTTGTCCTCGATCTTGCGCAGCTTCTTGATGCGCTCCTGCGCGTCCTCCTCGCTCGCGAACACCTCGATGTGCATCTGGCCGAGCATGGAGTGGATCTCCTCCATCTGCTCGACCTGCGCCTCGGGGTCCTGGTCGTCGTCGAGGAGCCACACCACCTGGTCCTCTGTGACGTAGCCCTGCCGGAGCGCCAGCGACTTGATCTCCTCCATCCGCTTGCGCTGCTCGGCCTTCACCTTGAGCTTGGCCTGCTTCGTGACCTTTGCCGTCGCAGACGTCATGTACCCGCCTCTCCTTGTGACTCGCTGAGGTTCTTCATGGTCCGGGCGATCTCGTAGATCTCCCGGCTCAATCGCCGTTCCGTCTCGGGATCCGTCCCCGACCGCCGCAGCTCCTGTTCTCGATCCAGCTTGTCCTGCCGAAGCCGCCGCAGCTTGAGCAGCCGTGCCGCGCCGCGGGCCTCCGCCTGCCAATCGCGCTCCGTCGTCTCAGCGAGCGCCAGCTCGCGCGCGAGGGAAGCGGCGGCGTCCTCTTCCGGCAGGCCCTCCGCCCCGCTCCACAGCCAGCGCGCGACCGTGGCACATGTCGCATCCCGGAAGTCCGCCGGCTCCACCATTTCCTTCACATCTTCACGGGCGGCGGGCGCCAGGATCAGTGCCTGGAG
>VBOS01000270.1 GCA_005893185.1 Candidatus Eiseniibacteriota bacterium | reverse complement strand
TTCCACGCGCCCTCCCCGCGCACTTCCAGGTGGCCCGATAGCACTTCGAAATCCGCCATGCCGAGCCGCTGGTGGTAGTCGGTCGCGTGCTTGCCCGCAGGCAGTTGCGGATTGAGCTGGTCCTCGAGGTAGGGACCATAGGCCGCAGAGACACCGACCCGCAGGCCCGGCGAAGGCGCGAGCCCGACGCGCCCCAGGAAGGACTTCCCGGCATTGTCGTCCTGACCTGTCGCCGCCCAGCTGGGCGTGCCCATGACCATCCCCGCCGCATACTCGAGCGGGCGCTCGCTTCCGGTGATCGTGACGCCCACGTCCCAGAAGGAATCGTCCACGAGCGGCATGCCGCGGCCTCCGAAGCCGTACCCGACGCCGTACTGGCCGGAGCCTGCCTCGGCGAGAAGCTTGTCCGCGTCGGCCGGGATCGCGTACCAGACCAGCGTCGAGTGATACTGGTACATGAGCGGCGTGCCCACGAGCGGATTGCGGTTCGAGTAGGACCGCGGCGCGAAGGTGCCGATCGCCCAGGGAATCTTGCCGGCAAGCAGGTGGAGGTCGCGCTCCGGGTCCGGGGTGAACGTGGCGTAGGCGCCTTCCACGTAGACTCCGCTCGCGTCGCGCAGGACGAGCTGGCCGAAGATCTGGAGCCGCTCGCCCACCTGGCCGTCGGCGAAGAGCCGCATGCCGTACGCGTCGAACGACGCGTCGCCGCGGGTGAGCACGTTCAGGTCGTAGGCGTGTCCGCGCTCGGCCAGCACCACGTCGAGCAGGCCGCGCCATTGAATCTCGGGCCCCTCGAGGGCGAGCGCCTCGACCGGCAGCATGGCGAGCAGCGCCGCCGCGACGAGTGGTCCCCAGGCTCGAAGCGCGGGGCGGCCGTGGGTGATCGATTTCGCATCCGTGCCGGGGACGCCCGCATTCGTGATGTTCACGCCGCCTCCTCGAGCTGCGCGCCGGGCTCGGCCGGGATCGAGAGTGTGACGGTGGTGCCCGAGCCCAGCTGGCTCTCGATCAGGAGCCTGCCGCCGTGGGCTTCTGCGATGCCGCGGGCGATCGGGATTCCGAGCCCCAGACCTGCAGACTTGAACTCGAGCGTGTTCGAGGAGTGGTGCTGGAGCGAGTCGCCGACCGCGAATCCCTGCTCGGCGAGGCGCCGCTGGTGCTCGGGCTCGATGCCGACGCCGGTATCGGTCACCGAGAACACGAGGCGGTCGCGAGCGCGCGAAGCGCTCACTTCGACGCGGCCGCCGTCGGGCGTGAACCGCACGGCGTTGCTCACGAGGTGCACCAGCGCCCGGACCAGGCTCGGCCCGTCCACGTGCGCCAGGCCGAGCCCCGGTGATGTCGTCCACGCCAGGGCGACCCGACGCCCCACGGCGCGCCCGCGGACCTCGGCCACCGCCTGATCCACGATCCCGGCCACATCCCGTTCCGTGCGCTGAATCGTCAGGTGGTTGCCGTCGATTTCGGCCATCTGCGTCGCGTCCTGGGCGATCCGCATGAGCGTCCCCACGCTGCGCTCCGTGGCTTCGAGCGCCTCTTTCTGCTTGGGCGTGATGCTCCCCAGCTTGCCCAGGAGCATCAGCTCGTGGAACCCGCGGATCACGCTGATCGGCGTACGCAGCTCGTGCGAAGCGACGCTGATGAACTCGGACTTCACGCGCGCCACCTCCCGCAAGCTATGGACATAGTCGCGCTGCCGGCGCCGCATGTCGTCGAAGCGGGTCGCCAGCTCGCCGATCTCGTCGTGTGCGTGGGCGCCGAGCGGGAAGTCATAGTTGCCGCGCTCCATCTCCTCCGCGCCGCGAACCAGGCGCTGCACCGGAGCCGTGATGCGCTCGGCGATCATCAGCCCGGCGAGCAGCGCCACGAACACAGCCACCACACCCACCCCCAGCAGCACGGCCTTGATCTCGCGGAGGAACGCCGTCTCGGCGTCCAGCGCCCGCTGCATCACGTAGAATTGGCCCTGCCGGGGATCCGAGCGCGGCAGGGAGCGCACCAGCGTGAGGTGCTGCTGGCCGCCGCCCCGCACCTCGAGGATCGTCCCGGAGCGCGCAAGCGAGACACCGCGGCGGTCGAGGCGCACGACCGCCGCGAGGACGCGGTCGCGCACCTCCCCGCTTTCGAGCGTGCTCCCGGTGATGGCGCTCCGCGAGACGAACGTGACCTCGCTGCGCGTGAGCTGGCGCAGGCGATCCGCCAGGTCGGACCCGATGCGCACGCCCACGAGCAGCGCGCCCACCGGACGGCCGCCGGCGAAGACCGGGGCGACCGAGACCTGGTAGTGGGCGTCGGGCTCGACCAGAATTCCGGAAACCGGACGGCCGGACAGCGCCTCGCGCACCAGCGCATCGCGTCCGCCGGCGACGGAGACGTCCCGTCCCACCGTCGCCAGAACCCGCCCGGCCGCGTCTGTGACCTCGAAGAGATCGGCCTGCGTGATGGCGTTGAAGTCCCGCGCCACGCCGCTCACGGTTGCGCGCAACTGGGGATCGCGGTGGGAGCCAGGGATGGTCAGGACCGAGAAGAACTTCGGGTCTCTCACCGTCATCTGGCCGCCGATGGCGAGGGACTGCGCGCGCGCGGCCAGCACGTTCTCGAGCACAGCGGAGGCGCGGCGCAGATCGTCCTGGATCCCCTGCTGGACGTGGCGCGTGATGCTCCAGTTCACGATCCAGAGCGTGGAGATCGCCAGCGTCACGAGCGGCAGGACCGTGAAGGTCATGATCTTCCAGCGCAGGCGGAGCCTCATCGCGGGTAGCTCGGATCGGCCGCGACCAGTCCGACCTCGGGCACCTCCACGCTGATCGTTTGCTCCCCCAGGTCCGGGTGCCACGCGTGGACCACGTACGTGCCAGCGGGCAGGTCGGGCAGCCGGAACTCTCCCGAAGCCTTGGGACGCGTGAACGCATGATGGGGAAGCACCAGGATGAAGGCCTCCATGTTCGAGTGGATGTCGCAGTAGACGTTCACGAGGCCCAGCTTCGGGAAGTTCACCGTCCGCGAATTGCCTCGTCGATACTTGCCGAGGTCGAAGCGCCGCGTCGGCGAGAGGCTGAAGACGTTGTGGTAGATCGGATCCTGATTGGGGAACTCCACGTTCGAGTTCACCGCGATCGCGACCACGCGGGGCACGAACATCTGGCCCTTCTGCGCGAGCTGCGGCGTTTCATCGGTGGACGCCGCGAGCACGGACTCGGTCGATGCCGGGACGTGGTCCACGTAGATCACAGCGTCGCTCGCGAGCCCGCGCTGCGGCTCGTGCCCGCACGGCATGGACCCTGCGGAGCCGGGATACGCGTTCGCGCCCGCCGCCTGAGCGCTGGAGAGGAACGATCTCATCGTGAAGAGCCGGGCCCTCGGGTCGGAGTGGCGTGGGCCATGAGTCTGCCAACTCGATCGTTATCGGCCCCGCGCGGGAGGCGCTTGAGCGGGTCAAGTCGCTTCCGGTCCACGCCGATAACGCACCGGCAAGGGGGGGACTGACCATGCTCCGCAGAATCCTGCCTGCCGCGCCCGCGCTGCTGTTGGTGCTCGGTTGCGCGGGGCCTTCGAAGCTCGCCGAGAAGAGCGAGCAGATGCTCGCAGGCGGCGAGAACAGCCGCGCCTGGGAGTTGGCGATCCGGGCGCTCGACCGGGATCCCGGAAACGCGCGGGCGCGGGCCGCGGCCTCCGCTGCCGGCAACGCCCTGACGCAGGAATGGATGCAGCGCATCCATGCGCTCGCCCAGTCGGACAGCCTCGCCGCCGCCGAGCAGGTGCTGAAGCTCAACGCGTTCCGCGTGGGGGCTTCGCGCTACGCCGCGCTCGGCGTGAGCCCGGAAGCTGCGCAGGAAGAGCAGGCGCTTCGCCTGTCGGCGGCGCGCACCCACTACCAGCATGGCGTCGCGGACGCTTCATCGCAGCGGCCCAAGCGCGCCTACCTGCACTTCCAGGACACGCAGCGCTTCGTGCCCGACTACCGGGACGCCGCGCGGCTCGCCGACAAGGCCTACGAAAAGGGGCTCACGCGCGTGGTCGTCGTCCCATTCTCCACAGCTTCGGGTGGCGTCTCGATGGGACGTGACGTGGCGGCCGAGTGGCGCGACGGTCTCGCCCAGCGTCTCGCGCCGCCCGACGCTCACTTCACGCGCGTGCTCGGCAGCGCCGAGGTCGAGGAGCAGATGAGCGTATCGCAGCTCGGCCGCCTCACCCGGCAGGACGCTCTGAGCCTCGCCCGCAAGGCCGGCGCCCAGCGGGTGGTGTGGGGCTCGATCGGAGGCGTCGACGCGCGGACCAACCTCCATCTCTTCACCGACGTGATCGCGCGCCGCGTCGTCGAGAAGGGCGCAGACGGCCAGACGATCACCCGTTGGGTGGACGTGCCGATCGAGGTGCTCTCGCGCGTGCGCACCGTCACAACGAGCGTGGACTACGAGGTGATCGCGACCCGCGGCGGCGCGACGCTGGCGCACCAGCACGCGCCGCGCACCACCAGCGCGCGCGTCGTGTGGACGACCTTCATGCCCGAGGGCGACCTCGGAGCTTACGCGCTGGTCTCCGACCTCGTGCGTGCCGCCCACCCGGACCGCGCCCGGCAGATCGAGACGCGCTGGAAGGAGGCGTGCGGCGACAACACGACGCTGCAGCAGGTGCTCGACGCGCGTCGCTCGTCACGAAGCAGCGGGCACTACGAGCGCGAAGCGCTGGCACGCTTCGTCGCAGGCACAGCTTTCGTGTTCCTGCAGGAGCTGCCGCCGGCGGAAGATCTGGCGTTCGCAGCACTCGCGGGCGGCTGGCAGCCGCTGTGCGACGACCTGCTGAAGCTCGACGACGTGGACGAGGTGGATCTCGGGTTGGCGACCGCGGGCGACGCGCAGCGCTGAGGCCGCACGATTCCGCAGTGAACCCGGGCGAGCGCCCTGGAGGCAAACCTCGCGCTCGCCCCGGGTGATGCAAGCAGCCCCACGCCGATGTGGCCTACCGCGTTGCCGCAGCGCCGCGCCCGGGATAGCCTGCGCTCATGACGGACCCCGACCGGAAGCGCGACGCCTTCCA
>VBOS01000269.1 GCA_005893185.1 Candidatus Eiseniibacteriota bacterium | reverse complement strand
TCGTCGCATCCTGGGCTCCCGGGGCGAGACCGCCGCCCATGAGCACGAAATAGCGCCGCCCCGCGGAGTCCGGAAAGTACTGGATCCGCTCCGGCTTGCCAGCGAAGAACTCGTCCACGGCCCGTTGGGCGCCCACATAGACTGGGCTGCCATAGTCGTCGAACACCATGTATCCGCCGGGCAGCATCCTTGGGTAGGCGAACTCGAGACATGTGATGTAGGAGTCGTAGAGATCGCAGTCTACGTGCACGAGGGAGAAACGCTCAGATGCCAGGGCCGGCAGCGTGTCCTCGAAGAACCCCTTGATCACCGTGATCCTGTCCGAAAAGCCCATCCTGCGGATGCGCGCAGCCAGCTCTTCGAACGATGCCTCGTTGAGGGCGCCCTTTCGGACCCACGGATGCATGGTCCCGTCTTCGAACGCGTCCTCCGGTGACGGCTCCGGGAGCCCTTCGAAAGAGTCCAGGCCATAGAGTCGCGCGGGAGTCCCCCGGCCGCGCAGAATGTGGGCCATCCCCAGAAGCGTGGCGCCATAGTGGGTGCCGCATTCGAGGACAGCGCCGGGGATCGCGTCCATCGTGCGGACGATTCGAGCCAGCGTGTCGAAATCCGTCCTGCGGCGCGGCGTCGCGACTCCCAGCCGCTTGAGCAGCAGATCGGGTGGTTGGCGGAGGAGGCGGTAGGCGACACCCGCGCCCACGTCAATGGCCGCCTCCACGAGCCGGGACCACGGTCCCCGCCGCGACGAGGTCGCGGTCGAGAGACCGCCTTCGACGGCGTGCAGGGCGGGCTCGGGTGCTCGCATGGCGGCCGTGGATCGGGCGCTCGACTGCCGCGCTGAGACGAAAGCCGCGAAGTCTTCCGAAGGGCGGGGGTCCATGCGCCGGGGGTTGTCGGCCCGCGCCGCACCCGACTTGAGACGCGCCTAGGCTCCGTTTTGAAAACGCCCGATGGCTGCGTTGCGCGGCTACGCAGGCCCCTTCGCCTTCAGCGCCTTCTCCCGCCCCACCAGCCACAGGAAGCCCGTGAGCAGCACGAACGGGATGAGCGCCAGGAGATCGGCGCGCGGTCCGTCGAAGAACGGGTTGTGCGCGGTCGACCAGGTGGTGAGCGCGGCGTCGACGCGGTCGAAGACGCCGGCCATGAAGGCGATGATGATCCCGGCGATCGCGCCGCCCGCGATGTAGCCGGAGGCCAGCAGCACGCCCGCGCTCTTGTCGGCTTCGGCGGCGAGCTGCTCCTCGGTCAGCCTGTGCTCCGCCAGCTCGCGACGGCGCGCGCGGTCCACGAAGTAGCGCACCGCCCCGCCGATCAGGATCGGCGAAGAGGATGAGAGCGGCAGGTAGACACCGACCGCAAACGCCAGCGAGGGGATGCTCGACATCTCGAGCACGATCGCGATCATGATGCCGAACAGCACAAGCGCCCACGGCAGGCGGCGGTCGAGGATGCCCTTGATGATGTAGGACATGAGCGTCGCCTTGGGCGCGTCGAACTTCCGCACGGTTGTGCCGTTGGGGCGCTTGTTGTACGTGCCGTTGATCCCGGGGTCCACGAGCCACACCGCGCTGCCGGCGTCGTCCACCAGGTACTTGCCCTGCGGCCCGCCCATGTCGTCGGCCTTGTGCCACACGTGATACGAGCGCGAATCGTCGCGCGCCTGGACGCCGCGCACCGACTCGAGCGCAGGCGGCAGCACCGCGACGTCGGTGTGGAGGCCGCCGGGCGCCACCTGAGCGACCGGCACGTAGACGGTGGCGGCATCGTTCAAGCGCAGCAGGATCGGCCCCAGCATCACCGCCGAGAACAGCGCGCCGATGATGATCGAGATCTGCTGCCAGCGCGGTGTGGCGCCGACGATGTAGCCGGTCTTGAGATCCTGCGACGTGCTGCCGCCGTTCGATGCCGCGATGCAGACGATGCCGCCCACCGAGAGGGCCGTGACGTAGTAGGCGCCACCGGTCCAGCCCACCGCGAGGAAGATCAGACATGTGAGCAGCAGCGTCGCCACCGTCATGCCCGAGATCGGGTTCGAGGAGGAGCCGATCTCGCCTGTGAGGCGCGAGGACACGGTCACGAACAGGAACCCGGTGATCACGATCAGGACCGCGCCGAGCAGGTTCATGTGGAGCGGGCGCGCCAGCAGGATCGCGACGATCAGCGCCAGGATGCCGCCGAACACGACGTTCATCGGGATGTCGTGATCGGTGCGATGCGGAAGCCCATGCCAGATCGTCGGGAGCGAGCGCACCAGGCTGATGATCCCGCCCGCCGCCACCGCGCCTGCGCCGATGTAGAGCACGTATGCGCCGCGGATCTTGTTGGGGCTCATATCGGAGATCGGGATGGTTCCGGGCGGGATCGGCGCCGACATGTGCTCGCCGAAGAACTTGATGAGCGGAATCAGCACCAGATAGGCGAGCACGCCGCCCGCGCACATCACGGACGCGATCCTGGGCCCGATGATGTAGCCCACGCCCAGCAGCTCGGGCGAGATCTCGGCCGACACCGAGCCGGCGTTGAAGGGCGGGCCGAAGACCTTCTCCGGGACGTCCTTCCACGCCTTGAGCGCCGACATCGCCGTCTTGTAGACGAGGCCGATGCCGAAACCCGCGAAGATGGTGCGCGCGCTCACGCCCGTGGCGAGGCCCTTGGCCTCGGCCGCCTTTGCCAGGTCCGATGCAGCAGCGCGCGACTCGGGCGATGCGCCCGCTTTCAGCACCTCGGCGCACGCCGTGCCCTCCGGGTACTTGAGCTTGCCGTGCTGCTGCACGATGAGCGCGCGCCGGAGCGGGATCATCATCAGGATCCCGAGCACGCCGCCCAGGATCGCCACCAGCATCACGCGCGTCAGCTCGAGATTGAAGCCGAGGATCATGATGGCCGGCATCGTGACGCCCAGGCCGAAGGCGATGGACTCCCCCGCCGATCCCGCGGTCTGCACGATGTTGTTCTCGAGAATGCTCGCGTCGCGGATGATGCGCTCCCCGTGAGTCCGACCTTGAGGACCAGGTAGAGCGAGGATGCGCCGAAGATCATGCCCAGGATGGTGCCGAGGATGACGCCCCGGGCTGTGAACTCCGGCAGGCGCGTCTCGGGCGCGATGTACGGGTGGAATTCGGGAGCCTGCTCGGCGGCGGGTGCCACTCGGAGAGCTGTGCTCACGGGGGCATCTCCTGAGTCGGGACGACGCGTTGGCGGTCTCGGAGGCGCGAACGCTAGGCGGGCGCGGGGCGAGTGTCAATCTCTGTTTGCGGTTCCGGCTCGCGCCGTCGGCCGTCCCGGACCAGCCCGATCGAGCTTCGGAGATCGGCCTCACATTGATAGGATCATCGCCCAGCCTCCCACCTCGCGCGTCGGTCATGGACGAGCTCTCGGCTCCTCAATCCAAGCCTGGAGGTGACGTGAATCGAGTGCTGACATGGCTCACCGCGGCCGCGCTCGTCTCCGCGCTCCCCGGCTGCGAGTCGATCATGAAAGAAACCTTCGCTCGCCCGCCGCACGCGCTGGATTCCGATCCCGGCGCCACGGCCCTGGTGGTGGTCGATTGCTTCCTCATGCGCGGCTCCTGGGGTCGTGAAGAGCTCCTCCCCATCCACGGCGCGCACCTCCGGGGCGGAGCCGACGCCTCCGCGGACCTCTTCGAGCCCATGTTCCAGGTGAAGTTCGTGGACATGGGCATCCTGTTTCAGGGCCTGTCACCGGGGCGCTATCGGGTGATGGAGATCGTCGGCACAACCATGGAGTACAATACCAACATGAAGCAGCAGACCACCCGGCTCGTCGGCTGCAACGTATCGCGCGCGCCGGATCTGGTGTTCGAGGCCGAGCCAGGCTCGCTCATCTACTTCGGCCGGTTCACTGCGCACGTGCACGGCCGCGAGGTCAACACCGAGTGGTCCCGCGATCCCAAACGGGAGCTCGAGGTGTGGAAGGCCGCCCGCCGCCACTATTCACCCTCGCCATGGGACGTAGTGCTGGACCGGAGGTTCTCGTTCCTTGCTGATTCCCTGGCCGGGTTCAGGTAGACACGACCGGCTGCCCTGAATTGGGGCGGACACCAAACGAGGAGGCCGACCCATGAATCGTCTCGGAAGCGGCATCATGATTTCGATCCTGGCGATGGCGGTCATGCCCACGTGGCATGCCGCCGAGGCGAGCATCGGGAACAAGCTCGTCGTCGCCGCGCTGCGCGGGGACTCCACGGAAGTCCGGAAGCTGCTCTCGAAAGGCGCCAGCCCGAACTTTGCCGACAAGGATGGCTGCACGCCGCTCATCGCGGCGGCGGGAGGCGGTGCCAAGGAGCTCGAAGTTTGGGGGAATGCGATCACTTCCAAGCCGGCCGCAAGCCGAGGTACGGCCGAGATCGTGCGCATCCTGCTAGCGGCCGGCGCGTCCCCCGATCCCCAGGATAACCGGCGGTCTACCGCACTCATGTACGCCGCCGAGTACGGCAACACCGAGTCGGCTCGCGCACTCCTCGACGCCCACGCCAACCCCAACCTCGCGGATTCGCAAGGTGTGACCGCGCTGCATTTTGCCGCGCGCGGGGGAAAAACGGAGATCGTCAGCCAGCTCCTCCGTTCGGGGGCGACGCCCGACTCAAGAACGATCCAGGGAGCCACGCCACTGGGAGTTGCTGCCAGCTCTGGACGGACGGAGGTCGTCCGGTCCCTGCTTGCGGCCGGAGCCGATCCGAAGGGCCACGACTCGCACGGCCAGACCTGGCTCATCAGCGCAGCCTACGGTGGATTCGTGGAGGTCATGAGCGCCTTGGTCGAGGCCGGGGCCGAGGTGATGGCTCGAGACGAGGGTGGCAACTCGGCGCTCACGAATGCGGCTTATATGGGGCAGACCGCGGCCGCCGCGTGGCTGCTCGATCACGGCGCCGAGATCAACGCGCGGGACAAGGCGGGGCGGACCGCCCTGGGCGTCGCGAGGAAGCGCGGTCATGTTGATGTCGCCGCGCTGCTCGAAACGCGGGGCGGCGCCGAGTAGCGGGCGGGGGCAGCGTCACAGCCCCGCGAGGCTCCTCGCTACGATCGCCCAGGATCAGTCCGACTTCTTCTTGGCAGCCTCGGCGCTGTCTGGCCGGCATCTCCGCGTGACGGAATCCGTCGCGGCGGTGGGATTCGCCACGAATTGTCCTGCCAGTCGCTCCGCCTGGCTCAATTCGTCCGCGGTCATCAGCGGCCGCTCGCGCTCGAGCAGCTTCTTCGCTTCCTCATCTCCCTCCGTGGACGAGAGCAATAGCCACTTGTAGCCGACCACCTTGGAATCGCGGGTCTGCCCTGCGTTCATGTAGAGATAGCCGAGATTGGACTGGGCCCACGTTTCGCCCTGCTCCGCAGCCTTGGTCAACCACTCTATTGCAGCCCCGGCGTCTTGCGTCACGCCTTGACCCGAGGAGTAGGCGAAGCCAAGGTTGTACTGACCCTCGGAGTAGCCGGACTCGGCGGCCCTGCGAAACCACCGCACGGCTTCCGAAACGTCGGCCTTACCTCCCTGTCCTTGCGCGAGCATTAGGCCCAGCTGGACCTGGGCCTCCAGGTCCCCTTGCTCGGCCGCCTTCGCGTACCACTTCCGGGCCAGCCGAAAGTCCGTCTTGCCATCCATACCGTGGAAGTAACGGAACCCCATGAT
>VBOS01000268.1 GCA_005893185.1 Candidatus Eiseniibacteriota bacterium | reverse complement strand
AGGGAGGACGCCATGACTCCGGGCGCCGCAGTGGGCTCCGTCGCCGGGCTGTGGAGGTTTCCGGTCAAGTCCATGGGGGGCGAGCCGCTCGAGCAGGCGGAGCTCGGGAAGGGAGGTCTCCTTGGAGACCGTGCCTTCGCGCTGGTCGAGAGCGAGAGCGGCAAAGTGGTCAGCGCCAAGAGCGTCAAGTCCTATCCCGACCTTCTCGACTGCCGGGCCGCATTCGTCGAGCCACCGGAATCGGGCCGCGACCTGCCGCCGGTCCGGATCATTCTCCCGAGCGGTGCGTCCGTCACCAGCGGGACTCGCGAGGCCGACCGCGCGCTCTCGGCACACTTCGGGCGGGACGTCACGCTGGCCCGTTCCGCGCCCAGCGACTTCACCATCGATCAGTACCATCCGGACATCGAAGGGGCCGACCCCGCGGGTCGCCGGGACACGACCGTCGAGTCGAAGCTCGGCTCGGCCTTCTTCGTCGCGGCCGGAAAGGCGTCCCCGGTGGCCGTCGGCGCGTTCTTCGACCTCTTCCCGATGTCCGTCGTGACGACCGCCACCTTCGACCGGCTGAACGAGCTTCGGCCTCAGAGCCGCTTCGACACGCGCAGGTTTCGGATGAACGCGATCGTGCGCACCAGGCAGGTCGGGTTTCCCGAGAACGATTGGGTCGGCCACGTGCTCGGAATCGGAGACACGGTTCGGCTCAAGATCGCCGCGCACGATGCCCGTTGCGTGATGACGACCCTCGCCCAGGATGACCTTCCGAACGATCCCGAGATCCTGCGTACTCTGGCCCGGCACAACCGGCTCCAGGTCGGCGCAGGCCAGCTCCCCTGCGCCGGCGTGTACGCCGTCGTCATGGTTCCCGGGACCGTTCGAGCCGGTGACCCCGTGACGCTGGCTTGAGCGCGGGGACCTGAGCCCGATCCGGATGCGGCGACCCTCAGCTCTGCCCCTCGATGATCACGGGATCGTTCTGCTCGCTCAGGGGAGGTGTGCTCTCGAGCTCGATCTGATGGCCGGACCGCCGCGCTTTGGTCTCGAGGTAGTGGCGGTTCCACTCCGTGGCCGGGATCACATGCGGGATGCGGCCCGAGACATTCCTTCCGAGCTTTTCCAGCTCCTGAATCTTGCGCGGGTTGTTCGTCATCAAGTAAATGGAACTGACGTTGAGGCTTGCCAGCATGTGCGCCGCGACCTCGTAGTCACGCTCGTCGTCCCGGAACCCAAGGGCGATGTTGGCGTCCACCGTGTCGAGCCCCTGGTCCTGGAGCGAGTAGGCGCGGACCTTGTTGATGAGCCCTATTCCTCGGCCCTCCTGCCTCATGTAGAGAACGAGACCGCGCCCCATGGCGCCGATCTTCCTCATCGCAACCTCGAGCTGATCCCGGCAGTCGCAGCGCAGCGATCCCATCACGTCGCCTGTGAGGCATTCCGAATGGAGCCGGGTGGGAACGTCCTCGGAACCCATCACGTCACCGTGGACCATGGCCACGTGCTCTTTGCCGTCGCGGTTGTTCCAGAAGGCCACGATGTGGAACCGGCCGAACTGGCTCGGTAACTGGGCGACGGCCTCGACCCGGACGCAGATGTGGTGCGGGCCGAGGCCCTCGCAGTCATGGTCCCGGTCACGCTCGACCAGTTGCTCGAGAGTGTCGACGCTCGGGAACTTGCCGCAGGGCTGAGCCATGCCTCGACGATAACACGACACGGGCCGCACGCCAGGGCGGCGGTTTGCCAAGTGATGACTTGGGGTCGGGAGGGGCGTTTCGCCCCGGCGTCCCCCGGCTGCTCCTCCGCACCCCCCACGTGATCGGGCCGATCGCTGAACCGCTGCGGGCGCAACGCCCGCGCCCCGCGAGCCTCTACGGCTTGACCGAGAATCCCAGCGAGGACCGCCGCGTGTCCCAGTCCAGGCGCAGGGTTCCGCCCTGGTCGCTCGGCTCGACGCTGATCGTGAACCGCTCGACCGGCTGCGGAAGCGCGCTCACATGCATGTCGATCGTGTACTGGTCCTTCGCCGGATCGTGATCGGTGCCCCACTGGCCGGTCTGGCCGTTGATCACCAGCTTGTTGCCGGTCGGCGTGGGAATCGACCACAGCGTGTAGAACCCTGCCGGGACGGTCGTCCCGGCCATCTCGAGTGCGCGGTCGGTCCTGAACTGGGTCGCGGCATTCGCGCCCGTGCGCCACACCGCTCCCCACGGAACGACGGCGCCGAAGATCGCTCTCCCGCGCGCCGCCGGCCGGCCGTAATCGATCCACAACGACGCGCCGCCGGCGGTCACCCGCAGGGTGTCGCGCGACGACAGCGCCCCCATCGCTCCCGATTGCTTCTCGGCGGCGAGGAACGTGGCGACATAGGCTGCGAGATCGACGGACTTGACGCGGTCCACGGTGAACTGCTGCGTTCCGTGGACCGGCGTCAGATGCATGATGCGTCCCGCCCGATCGACCTGGGCGCGATAGAGGTCGAACTGGTTCTGCACATCGATCGAATCCCGCCCCCGCCTGCGGACGGTCACGTAGTAGAGCGTATCCCCGCCGACGTAGTAGGCCGTCCGGCGCAACGAGTCGGCCTTTTGCGCCGCGAGCCGCATCGAGAGCATCTCGTACATCTCCCAGGGACTGGAGCCCGAGAGCAGGACCGTTCCCGGGGGCATCGCGACGTGCAAGGGTCGCACGTCCTTGCCGCGCCGGATGTCCATGAGCATCGAATCGGACGTGAACGTGGCGTCGATCACCTGCACCGGCGGCGCCCCGGCCGAATCAGCCGGAATCGTGGCCGTGAATCCGAAGCGCTTCACGATCTCGTCCGCCCCCATCTCGTACTGGTATCGCCGCCGTAGAACGCGTGGCGATCGCCCGACCTGCTGGACTTCCAGTCCGGTCGCGGAACGCGTGAAGCGCTCCACGCCGGTCGTGTCGCGGCCGAGCCAGGCAAAGAACGAGGGAAACCGCGAACCACGCAATCTGTCGTTTCATTGGGGGCTCCCAGAGCAGGGACCTGAGCGCGACGAGACCGGCCACAATGCCGGCGCCATCGTGACCGGGCCCGCTGAGCGGCGCAGCGCTGGCCGGACGAGCGCGGCGCGCCGCTGGACGGACGCGGACCGGTGTGCAGGGATGGGGCGCGGAGCGCCCAGATGAACTGGACCCCGACGCGGGCCGGCAGCGTCCCGGTCAGGACGCAGCCAGCCCTGCGCTCCAGATCCTCCGGATCCCGGCGTAGACCAGGAGCATGATGAGCGGGGTCGCTTCGATGCAGTCACGCAGCTCGTACCAGACCCCGAAGAGCATGGTGAGCACGACGAGAGGAACCAGCACCACCGGCAGCGCCCGGCGTAGGAAGGCCGGAGCGTCACGCCACCCGGGCGCGATCAGCAGCCCCAGGACGAGCAGCGCCGGAAGGTTCCATCCGACCGGAACGGGGAGGTTCAGGCCGCCGGGGAAGAGCGGGCTGGATGGCACGGGCATGAAGCGAACGTATTCGGCGGGATGAGCCATGCCGCGCAACGTCTCCGCGAGGTGGTTCTCCACCAGCGCGCCAGGATGGTGGCGGCAGGCGACCATCAGAACGATCAAGACCGCTGTACACGTGGCGAATTGCAGCCC
>VBOS01000004.1 GCA_005893185.1 Candidatus Eiseniibacteriota bacterium | reverse complement strand
GTAGCGGACCTGAATGCCGGCGGCGAAGCGCACGGACGGCGCGTACGCGTAACCGAGCCCGATCGCAACGTCCGAAACGGTGAAGCGCTCGCCCGTGCCGAGCGGCTGGCTCACGGTGCGGACGTCGATGTCCCCCGAGTTGAGCGAGGTCACGGTGGCGAAGCCGGTCCCCCAGTGGCGCAGCGGCACGGCGGCGGCGACGTACTCGTAGCGGATCCCGGCGAACCAGTCGACGTGCGAGAACTGCAGCGAGAGATGGTCGATCCGGGCGGCGGCGGCGGCGTTGAAGTAGACCGCCTCGAGATCGGGATCGGCGGCCACGCCGGCGTTGCCGAGCGCGGTGAGCCGGGCCCCCGGCTCGATGCGCAGGAAGTCCCCGATCGCGGTTCCCGCCTTGGTCTGGCCCCATGCCTCGCATGCGGCCAGACTGCATGCGAGCGCGATCCAGAGGGCGGGGAGCAGCCGACGGCGGGACGAACGTCTCATTTGACGACCCCGAACTTGCCGATCGACGTGCCGATCCCCGGCGCATCGACCTGGAACACGTAGAGGCCCGGCGCCACGTCGAGGTTGTCCTTGGTGCGCAGGTTCCATGCGACGAATCCGCCGTCCGATCCGTCGTGGTGCAGGGTCTGCACGAGGTCGCCGCGCACCGTGTAGATGCGGATCGTGCAGCCCGTCGGCAGGCTGCGGAACTCGATGCGCCGCTCGCCGCGTCCCCGGACGTTGAAGGGGGCTGGCTCGAACGATGCCGCCTCGATGTAGGGATTGGGAACCACGTACGGGTGACCGAACTCCGCCTTCGCCGCCGCCGCATCGATGTGCCGCGCGCCGGTCGTGAAGGAGAAGGCGTCGCCCGGGCCGAGCGGGTTCTGGAGCCGCATGCGCCACACGTCCCCGAGACGCGGGGGCCTGCCATTCGCCGCGATCGAGATCTGCCAGGTGAGGAGCGAATCGGGCTTGGAGGTGCCGGGCACGGGGATCAGCGCGACGATGCGGTCGTTGATGGGATTGCCTGCGGGAACGGTGTTGCCGCCCAGCGTGCCGTTGCGGTCGATGTCGCGGAAGGCGAAGCGCAGCGGGACGCGGGCGCCTCCGACCAGCGCGAAGATTCTGAACTTCGCGGGAAGGATGTCGGGATACTGGCCGGTCTTCGTCGAAGTGTCCTGCACGGTGTTCGCGAACTCGACGATCAGGTCGGCGGGATACGCCGGGCGGCGGAAGTCGCGGTCGAAGACCGAGACATAGGTGGCCGCCAGGGTCATCATGGGCTGCGGGTGGCCGGGAGTCGGATTGCGGATAGGCCCGCGCGGCAGGGGCAGGAAGCCGGTGCTCTCCGGCCACACCTGGGGCACGGGGATCGTCGTCACCATCGGCAGCAGGCCGCAGCCCACCTGTCCGTCCCCGGTCGCCCCGAAATCGTTCCCGTGCTTGAAGCAGGTGTCGCGCTTCGTACTGTCCACGAGCACGTACTCCGTCGCGCGGATGTTCTCCGGCGGACCCCGGAACTCGACCCGGAAGCGATGGCCTTCGGGGACCAGATTCTCGTCCACGATCCGCACCCCCACGGTCCCCGTGCCCTCGCCTGCGACGTGGGCCGGGGCGCCCGCCGCCGCATCCTGGAGGCCGAGCAAGGGCGGATTGGGCCGCGCCTCGACCACGTTCTTGGGCAGGATCAGGCCCCCGCGCGGCGTCTGGGTCACGTTGATCGCGTTCTCGGAGGGGAAGACGCGCAGCGAATCGTACGGCGATTCGACGCCGAAGTCGTAGGCCGTGATGGCGTAGAAGTAGTCCTGCCCGTTCGTGACGTCCCGGTCGGTCCAGGTGTGGGTGACCCCCGTGTCCTCGCCCAGGTAGTACTGCACGCCCTCGACCGCCTTCTGCGAGTAGCCGCGGCGTCCGTCGGCGAGGTCGAACTGCTTGGTGGCCTTTTTCAGCCCGATGTCGTTGCCGTTGCCGGTCGTGATCTTCTGCGGGTCGCGGAACTCGGGATCGGTCGAGCGATAGATCCGGTAGCCCTCGAAATCGTTCTCGTTCGTGACCGGATCGACGCCGCGCTCCGCCACGTCGTCCCACGAGAGCCGGACGAACCCGTCGCCGGCCTCGGCATGGAGCGTAGGCATGGGCGGGGGCACGGCGAACTGGTAGTTCGCGTTGTAGATCTGCTGCACGGTGGCGACCGTGGAGCGCAGCTCGTTGAGATCCGCGCCGAAGGCCAGCGCCAGGCTGAAGCGCTCGTGCTGCCCGGCGAGCAGCGTGAACGGTCCCGATGCGAACAGGAAGCCGATGTTGTAGTTCGCCGCCAGCGCCGAATCGAAGCGCGCCGGGGGATAGCGGTCGGTGAACTTCTGGTAGAGGCGCGAGGGCCATGCCTGGCCCTCGGTGTAGAACAGGATGCCGTCCACCGTCGGGTCCGGGTTTCCCTCGCCGGCACGGATCCGGTTCATCTTGAAGCCGGTGAGCCCGATTTGATCCGACTCGTTGAGGTCGGTCTTGTCGAAGTTGGGCTCGCCCTCGGTCGGGATGCCGTCGCCTTCGCCGGCATCGTGAGTGTCCGGGATGCCGTCCGCCCCTACGTCGTTGAAGGCTGGATCCCAGTCCATGTCCTCGTCGCCGGTCCACCACGACCCGATCTTGTAGGGAATGTGATTCTCGAGCGGTCCGTACGCCGCCTGGAACTTGGCCATGTTGTAATGGCTCTCCACGTAGGCCCGGATCGCGGCCTGCCCGATGATGTGCTCTCCGGGTCCGCTGTCGCGACGCTCGTCCGTGATGCCGTCGTCGTCGTTGTCGATCCCGTCGTACGGGTTGCCGGGGGTCTCGAGGTAGGCGTAGCCGAGGTAGCCGGTCTTGCCGCAGTTGCTGGTGCGGTCGACGCCGTGCCCGAAGCGGTCCCAGGTGTAGACCAGGTTCAGGCGCGCCGACTTGTCCCAGAAGGCGTTGTCGTCGTCCGATTCGTAGATGCCGTCGCACGACAGCCGCGATCCGCCTACGCCGGAGTCCATGTAGAGTCCGAAAATGATGTTGTTGTTGTAGTCGGTCGTGCCCTCGTTCGTGATGTCGTAGTGCCAGAAGATCACGTTTCCGGCCTGCGGGTTGGCCCACTGGAACCCGCGCACCTCGACGCGCACGCCGAGCCCGCGGCGCGAGGAATCGCGGGCGTCGGGGTAGTAGAGCCATCCGTCGTAGTAGTCGTCGTCCATGACGGAGTAGCTCTCCTGGTCGGCGGCCGGTCGCTTGCCGAAGTAGCCGTTCCAGCTCCGCGGCCAGCCCGGATCGAACGTGTCGTCCAGCCGGTCGGGCCAGTAGGCGGGCCATGTGCGCGGGTCGTTGCTGATCGCGGGCGCGCGCGCGCGGTTCAGGGTCGGGTCGGCCTGGAAGTAGCCCGGCCGCGGCTCGAAGCGCATGACGCGGTTGTAGCGCGGGCTGATCTGCTGGCGCTCGCGGTACCCGGTCTCCATGATGTAGACCGAGTCCGGGCGGTCCACCGTCGGGATCTTCGCCAGCACGAACGGCGTGATCCCGTCCGAGTAGTTCATCCCCGAGCCGGCGGGCACCTCGACCGAGTGGAAGACGCTCAGGTCGACGCTGCCGGGATCGGCCGGATAGTCGCCGACCATGCCGAAGTTCCAGTACACGGTCCGGATGTTGGCTGCGTCATGGAAGCCGGAGCGCTCCGCGTCGCTGCGCCCGCGCTGCGCCTGCGGGACCGGCACCGGGACGTCGGCCAGCACGCTCGAGCCGCCTGCTGAGAGCAGCGCGAGGAACGCGACGACACGGAGCGGCCCGGCGCCTGGAATGTGACGCGGCGCGGGACGCGCCGGGGCAGGCTTAGGGATGGCCCTGCGGGCCGGCGTCATGACGAGCGAGGCTCCCAGCGGAGGCCGATCACGATGCGCCGCGGACCGAAGTAACGGGTCGGATTGGCCAGGGTGGCACGGTCGACGGTGCCGGTACTCGAGTAAAACGGGCTTCCGGAGTTGGGGAACACAAAGCCGTTCCAGAAGCGCGTGTCGAACAGGTTGTTCACCGTGGCGAAGGCGGTCAGTGCACGCGACACGCGCCCCAGCGTCTTTTCGGACCGCAGATCCATGAGGAACGAGTTGGGCTTGCGGCCCGAGTTCGTCTCGATCAGAAACTGACTCGGAGGCGTGTAAGGCTGCCCGCTCTGCGCGCGGAACACTCCGCTCACGTTGAAGCTGCCCGGCCGAAACAGCGTCACCGAGACGTTCAGCGTGTGGCGCTGGTCCCAGTCGAAGTACTGGTTCCGCGGGCGCGGGTCCTCGCCGGCGTCGACGCGCCCCGCGGTCTCGTAGGGGTCGCTCGAGTTGCCCTTCGCGATCTGCCAGGTGTAGTCGATCGAGGTGCTCACGATGCCCGGCCCGCGCTGGTCGAACACGATGGTCGAGCCGATCACGTTCCCGAAGTCGCCGTTGTTGAGCCGCTTGTACTGGGCGTCGGTGTAGGTGGTGATGATCTCGCTGCCCAGCAGACCGCGGATGTCCTTGTAGAAGACGGTGAGATCGAGCCCGAGAAAATCGCTGAGCTGCTGCTTGTAGCCCATCTGGTACTGGAAGGTCCGCTCCGGGTTCACGTCCGGGTTGCCGAATGTGCCGTAGTCCTTGCCCGAGCTCGCCTGAATCTGGCCGGCCAGCGAATAGTCCGCGTTCGCGAACATCTGTGAGAGCTGCGGCATCTGGTAGAAGTGCCCGTACGCGAAGAAGAGGGAGGACCTGGGACCCACGGGATAGGAGACGCCGATGCGCGGCGCGAGCGTCATCTTCCGGGTCGCGGGGACCGGTGGCGCTTCGGGAGCCCCGGGGATGTCGTTGTTCGGATTCTTGGGGTCACTGGGCACCAGGGTCTTGGGATTGAAATACTCGAATCGCAACCCGGCCCGGAGCCGCAAGTCATTCCATTCGAGTTCGTCCTGCACGTAGGCGGACCCGATCACGGGCTTGTACATCGCGGGGGCCGGGAAGCCGAGCGCCGGGTCGTCGAAGTACCGCCGGAAGTGGAGTGTATTTCCGTCCCACTGGAGCCAGCCCGGATGGCCGAACGTCACGTGGGTCGGCTCCCAGTCGAAGCCGCCCTTGAGCGAATGACTCTTGAACTGCCGGCTGATCGACCCGGCGAACACGAGCGCGTTGGTGTTCTGGGCGAAGCGGTTATCGGTGACGCCCCAGAGAGTCGCGCCGTTCAGGATATTCGGGTTGGTGAGCGGCGGCGTCATGTCCAGGTCGTAACGCGGGTCGTTCGCGTCGTCGTAGACCATGTCGCGGTAGTCGAAGTAGTTCTGTCGCACGCTCACGCGATAGAAGGTCTTGGGATCGAGCGTATGGGTCCACTCGAATCCATGGACCGCCGAATAAGTGCGCTGCGTGGGCAGGCCGTCCAGATCGTAACGAAAGCCCCACTCGTTGGTGCCGTCGCGCCGCGTCTCGATGCCGTTCAAGACGGCGCTGTAGCTCAGGTCCATCCCCGGCCGGAGCCGGAACGAGAGCTTGCCGAGACCGAGCCATTCGTGCGTGTAGCCGATGGGCTCGGTCTCGACCGGGGCGGGGCGGACCACGGGCGTGTCGGGATTCGTTCGATCGAACACCACGAGGCGCTTCTGGCCCTCGTACGGGCTGTTCGTCCGGCCGTAGCGGCCGCTCAACAGGTAGACGGTCCGGGGAAGCGGTGTGGGGCCGCTCACGGTGAGCTGGTAGTTCTGGAGGCTTCCGGGGCGTCGCTCGTAGTCGACCGGACGGCTGCCGCCAGGATAGAAGTAGTCGCCGCCGTACACCTCGCCCGACGATGTGAACTTCTCGGTGCCGCGTCGCAGCACGGAGTTCACCACGCTGCTCATCGCCTGCCCGTACTCTGCGTCGAACGTGCCGCTGATGACCTGCACCTCCTCGAGCACGGAGCGGTCGAGCCTCACGCTCGACTTGTTGTCGAAGGGGTTGTTGACCGAGATCCCGTCCACCTGATACTGGACCTCGCCCGCCCGGCCTCCGCGGAAATGCGCGTCCCCGTTGCTCTCCACCACGCCGGCCTGGAGCTGGACGATGTCCGACAGCTCCTGGACCGGGAGCGTTGTGATCTGATCGCGGGTGATCGTCGCGACGTTGCTCGTCAGGCCGAGCTCGACGATCGGCCGCTTCGCCGAGACCACCACCTCCTTCATCTCGATCGCGGTCTCGGCCAGCGTCACGTCTTGCGTGGTCGTGCGGTCGGCGGGGATCGCGAGGTTCTGGATCGTGGTCGGGTTGTAGCCGATGAGGCTCACCTTCACCGAGTACGTGCCGGCCGGGATGTTGAGGATCGTGTAGCGTCCGTCGATGCCGCTCGCCGCTCCCAGCGGAACCCCCACCAGGATGACGTTCGCGCCGGCCAGCGGCTGCTTCTTCGCGTCCAACACGAGGCCGGTGAGCTTTCCCACCGTGCCCGCGCGGGCCGCGGAGGCCAGCGCACACGCCGCGAGCGTCGCCAGGGCGGCGACGCTCGCGATTCTGCCCATGGCGGGAGCCGGCCTCATGGAAAGCCCACCATCCCCTGCGCACGGCTCACACCACCGGCTCCCATGGCCACCGCGTTCTCGGCGCTCCGGCTCAGCGCGTCAACAACATCCTCCCGGCCAGCAAGCTCTCCCGGCCGCCTTCCTCCCGCATCCTCAGACGATACATGTAGAGCCCGCTCCTCATCCCGTCCGCGGCGAAGACCACATGCGACGTGCCGGCCGCGTGCTCGCCGTACTCGCGCCGCGCAACGCGCCGCCCGGCCAGGTCGAAGACCTCCATCGTCACCGCCGCCCGCCGCGGGAGGCTGAAGTACACGGAAGTCCGGCTCTGGAACGGGTTCGGCTGGCTGCCGATCAGGGAGAGGCCGGTGGCGGCCACAGGCGGTTCCACGCCCACCGTCACGTGCAGGTTGGGATCCAGATAGCCCCAGGCCGGCCCGTCGGGACCCCCGCCTCCTGCGCCGCTGCCGCCCGCGAACTCGCGCTGCCACCAGGTCCGGGTTCCGTAGCTGTCGGTGAACGGCGTGTAGGAGTCGCCGTCGAGGAGATCGATCCCCAGGAAGATCCTGTGGTCCCCGAGGTCGGCAGGGTAGCCGAACTTCGTCAGATCGAGCCACATCTCGGCGGTGTAGCCCGTGTCCGGAGTCTGCCCCAGCGTGTCGAGCGTTGTGCCGGGCTTGAGCGCGAGCGCCACCTGCGCGCCGCCGTTCGAGATGAAAGGCGGCAGCTCGTCCTGCGCCAGCGCGTTGCCGGTCGGCCCCACCTGGAACGTGAGCTTGTAGCCCACGAGCTGATGGTTCTCCGCCCCGCGGGCCGTGTAGTCGTTGAGGCTCACGGTGAACCCGTCGTAGCGGTCCGACTGGTTGATGTACTGCACCACCTGGTCGCGCACATCGAACCCGAGGTAGAGCTTGGTGCCCTTCCAGAACCACCGCACCGTCGCATCGCCGGGATCGACCACGAATGCCTGATTGGCGTTCACGGTCGGCTGGTACTGGCCACTGCGGTACGGACCCATGCCGGGATACGATGCGCGCAGCGCGTCGTCGCCGAAGCGGATGTCGAAGTGCGGGGCGGCCTGCCACACCGGGTCGGTGAGCTGCCCGTCGATGGTCGGAGCTGCGAAGGTGTCGGCGATCGGGATGCGGACGTCGGGCGGATAATTCGGAGCGGCGCCGGAGGAGACCGTCACGCTCGGCTTGCCGAGGATCCTCACGTTGTGGAAGAACGCGTCACGCCCCCACGGTCCTTCCCACCAGACACGGTTCGCGCTGAAGATCCCCTGGAACGGCCAGTTCCAGTCGCAGTCGTAGATCGAGACGTTGAACTCCACGGCGTCGCCTGCCGGCTTCGTGATGTCATAGCCGACCGGGTCGAGGTTGAAGCGCATCTCGACCACGTAGCCCCAGTCGTTGGTCGTCGTCTGGGTCCCGTTCTTGTCGTCGTTCGTGACCCCGCCCACCGTGTAGCGGGCGTCCCAGTTGGCGATCTCCTCGGCCGTGCGCGGGCGGGTGCAGTCGGAGGGATTGTCTTCGCAGCCCGTCCAGTGGCCGCGGAAGTTGGGCCCGCGTCCAACCTGGAGCGCTGCGAGCGAGTCCTCCGGGTACCACCACGAGTAGAAGTACTCGAGCGGAGGCGCCGGCCGCTGCGACGTCGCATGGTTCTTGATCGCCATGAGGAGGCCGTCGAAGCGATTGAACACGTTCGAGCCGCCGATCGAGTGGTCGCGGATGTAGGCGCCCATCCAGATCTGGTTGCCGACCGACAGGAACCGCAGCGTGGCGTTGGTGGGGTCGGACGGGGAGATACCGGCCTCGAAAAACCACCCGCTGCCGGGAATGCCGGTGTCCTGGGACATGTGGATGACCACGGAATCCGCCATGGCCCACGCCGGCTCGTTCAGCACGCCATCCAGAGTGAGGGGCGCACCGGCTGTCGAGCGCGCCCAGATGAAGTCCTTTCTCGGCGTCTGCGCCGGGCTCGGCAGCACGGTGGCGAGCAGCGCGGCGAGGGCGAGCGACGCGACCAGTCCGCTTTTCATGTGAGCCTCCTCGATGACCGTCGAGCGACGGTGCGCGTTGGGAACGCGGACGATGAACCTCGGGTGAAAGAGGGCCGCTGAAAACGATTACATCCCGGACATGAAGGTGTCAAGACCTGGCTCTCGGGTTGGCGGCGGCGGTGCGTCTCGGGCATCCTGACGGCCTCATGGCTCGAAGCTCAGGACCCCGCCGGCCCGCCCTCCGCCCGTGACCGAGGCTCGAAGCTCACGACCCCGCCGGCGCGCCCTCCGCCCGTGACCGAGGCGGGGGCGTTTCCTAAAGGGTTCCTGTGGGGGGCCGCGACCTCGGCCTACCAGATCGAGGGTTCGCCACTTGCCGACGGGGCCGGTCCCGGCGTTTGGCACCGCTTCTCCCACACGCCCGGCAACACGCGGGAGGGCGAAACGGGCGACGTCGCGTGCGACCACTACCGCCGCTGGGCGGACGACATTGCCCTCATGCGCGACATCGGCCTCAAGGCCTACCGCTTCAGCCTCTCGTGGCCGCGCATCCTTCCCGAGGGCCGCGGGCGGATCAACCGGGCCGGGATTGGATTCTACGACCGGCTGACCGACGGCCTGCTCGCAGCCGGGATCGAGCCCGTCGTCACGCTCTACCACTGGGACATGCCGGCCGCGCTCGACGATCGGGGCGGCTGGCTGAGCCCCGAATCGCCGGAGTGGTTCGCGGAGTACGCGGGCATCGCATTCGACGCGCTGGGCGACCGCGTGCGCTGGTGGGCGACGCTGAACGAGCCGTGGGTGGTGATGGACGCCGGCTACCTGTTCGGCGTCAACGCGCCCGGGCACCGCAATCGCTACGAGGCGCCGATTGCGATGCACCACATGCTGCTCGCGCACGCCGAGTCCGTGCGGCTCTACCGCGCCCGCGGCCGAGCCGGGCGGATCGGCATCGTCGTCAACCTCGAGCCCAAGGATCCTGCCACCGGCAGCGAAGAGGACCGGGCCGCCGCCGAGCGCGACGACGCCTACAACAACCGCTACCCCCTCGACCCGGTCTTCTTCGGCCGCTACCCGGCGGCGTTGCGCACGATCTTCGGCGACGCCTGGCCGGCGCGCCTCGAGGAAGATGCGGCACGCATCCGCGAGCCCGTCGACTTCGTGGGCGTCAACTACTACACGCGGCGCATCGTGAGCTGCGATCCGAGCGCCACGCTCGGCTTCCGCGCCGTGCCGCCGCCGGCCGGCAGCGCGACGATGGCGACCGGCTGGGAGGTCCATCCCGCGGGGCTCGCCCGCGCCGTCGCCGAGCTGCGCGCGCGCTACGGCGAGTTTCCGGTCCTGATCACGGAGAACGGCGGTGCGTTCCCCGATCCGCCCCGCGTATCTGGGCCCAGCCTCGACGACCCGCTGCGCGTGCGCTGCTATCGCGAGCACCTGCTCGCGCTGCGCGGAGAGATGGCCCGCGGCGCGGATGTGCG
>VBOS01000267.1 GCA_005893185.1 Candidatus Eiseniibacteriota bacterium | reverse complement strand
GGCGGCGCTCGCGCCGCGCTCGAGGCGAGCCGCGGCCGGGATGCGGCTGAGAGCTTCCTGTCCGGCCGCGACTCCGACGTCTGGTCCCGGCGCGATGCCCAGCGCAACGCGATCACGCTCGAAGCCGGCTCGACGCGCGGGGATCACGACCTCGGAGTGCGACTGGCGTGGAACGAGACCCAGGTGCGGCGCACAGATGGCCCGGCGTTCTCGCGCAGCGCCCGCGCGCTGTGGACCGCGGTCCGCCTCACCCAGCCGGCCGGCGAC
>VBOS01000266.1 GCA_005893185.1 Candidatus Eiseniibacteriota bacterium | reverse complement strand
CCTGGCGTGGCAGGATGGTGGGAGCCAGCGCTCAGGCGTTCGCTCTGGCGCGCGAGAAGAGCGCCAGCCAGCCGGCGGTGGATCCGCCGTTCGGCGGGCGCGCGGCGCTCGAAGCACTGTTCCAGCCGTTCCAGAAGGATCTCGGCGTTGTGCTGAGGGCCGAGGTGGAAGTCGTCGGCCCGCGCGAGAGCGAGGCGCCCGTCCCCCGGCGGCTCGACGGCTATGCGAGCTACGGCGTATCGGGGACGTTCACGATCGGCGATGCGATGGTGGCGTTGCGCGTGCGCAATCTCGAGGACCGGGCACGGCCCCAAACGTGGATCGACTCTGCGACGGGCCGCGAGGCGCTCGGGGTCGGACGCGAATTCCGGCTGGGCCTGGCGTGGAAGCTGTACAACTGAGTTCCGGAAGGTTAACCCACCCCGCACGAGGCCTCATCCGCTGTTCTTGAACGCCGCAGAGCGTCGCGGTGCCCTGGTCCTCCTGCTGCTGCTCGCGATCGGCACGGGCCGCGACCTGTGGCGGGCGGGGCGGGCTCCGGCCGGCCTTCCGGCCGCTCTGGCGCCGCCCGATCCGCCAGCTGGCGCCGCGCGTGATACCGCCGAGCGGATCGACGGCACGCGCGTGGTCCGCGACCCCCCCGTGCTCGACCTCAACCGGGCAGGGGCAGCTGAGCTCGACGCGCTGCCGGGCATCGGGCCGGTGCTCGCGCGCCGCATCGTCGAGTATCGCCGACAGCACGGGCCATTCCGGCGCGTCGAGGAATTGCGGGCCGTGCGTGGCGTCGGGCCGCGGCTGCTGGAGAAGCTCCGCGCGCGGGTGGGCGTGGGGCCGGTTCACTGAGGCCCCGGCGTTCCGGGCGTCATGGCTTGGCCCCGACGCTCCACGGTTCGCCCCGCGTTGCGATTCGCACGGCGTGCGTGCCGCGGCCGTAGTTTACCGTTCAGACAGCGCGCATTCTGCCGATAAGGATTGCGGATCAATGCGCGGACGGAAGTGCCGCGCAGCGGCGCCGTTCGCCCACGGGTCCTCCCCGTCCGGCGGCCTACGGTGCCGTCGATCCGTTTCGAGGATTCGGTCCCCCTTGGGCGATCCAGACCGTGGAACTCACACGTGCACGATGACATCGGCAAGAAGCTGATCGAAGCCCGGCTGATCGATCCCGCCGCGCTCGCCAAGGCGCAGCAGCAGATGAAGAGCGTGGGCGGCGGGCTCACGGCGACCCTCGTCAAGGTCGGGGCAATCAGCGAGGAGAACCTGCTGGACTTCCTCTCACGCTTCTATGGGGTGCCGGCCCTCGACCTCCGGAGCTTCGAGCCCGATCTGGCTCTCACGCGCCTGCTGCCGTCGGAGGTCGCGACCAAGTTCATGGCCCTGCCGGTCTCGCGCAGCGGACGGCGCCTGATCGTCGCGATGGCGAACCCCACCAACATCTTCGCGATCGACGACATCAAGTTCATCACCGGCTACGACGTGAACCCGCACGTGGCCACCGAGGGCTCGCTCAAGCGCGCCCTCGACCGCGCCTACGACTCCGCCGGCACCATGGCCGACGTCATGAAGAGCATCGACGACGAGCTTGCGGTCGTCGAAGAAACCGAGGAGCCCGAGGATGCGGGGGTGGCGGCCGCCGACGAGGCCCCGATCGTCAAGCTGGTGAACTCGCTGATCTTCGACGCGGTCCGCAAGGGCGCCTCCGACATCCACATGGAGCCCTACGAGAAGACGCTGCGCGTGCGGTTCCGAATCGACGGTGTGCTGCAGGAGATGATGTCGCCGCCCTTCAAGTTCAAGGCCGCGATCATCTCGCGCCTCAAGATCATGGCCGAGCTCGACATCGCCGAGCGGCGCGTGCCCCAGGACGGGCGCATCAAGATCAAGGTCCAGGGCCGCACGATCGATCTGCGCGTTTCGTCCCTTCCCACGATCTTCGGCGAGAAGATCGTGATGCGAATCCTCGACAAGAGCAACCTCAACATCGATCTCGAGAAGCTGGGCTTCGAAGCGGCCGCGATGAAGGAGTTCGTCTCCGCGATCGCAAACCCCTATGGCATGGTGCTCGTCACCGGCCCGACCGGCTCGGGCAAGACCACGACCCTGTACTCGGCCCTGTCGCGCGTGAACACGCCGGAGGTCAACGTGATGACCGCCGAGGATCCCGTCGAGTACAACCTCGACGGCATCAACCAGGTGCTGGTCAACGATGACGTGGGCCTGTCGTTCGCGGCTGCGCTGCGAGCCTTTCTACGCCAGGATCCCAACATCATCATGGTGGGCGAGATCCGGGACCTGGACACCGCTTCGATCGCGGTCAAGGCGGCGCTCACAGGCCACCTCGTGCTCTCCACCCTCCACACGAACGACGCGCCGAGCGCGATCGGACGTCTGGTGGACATGGGGATCGAGCCGTTCCTGGTGTGCTCGTCGGTAAACCTGGTGCTCGCCCAGCGCCTCGTGCGCCGGGTGTGCGCAAACTGCAAGAAGCTCATCACGCTCAGCGACGAAGTGCTGCGCGAGCTCCAGCTCGCGCCCGAGGACGCAGCGACCGGGACGTTCTACCTGGGCGGGGGTTGCGTCGACTGCGGCAACACCGGATACCGGGGCCGGCAGGGCGTTTACGAGGTCATGCCGCTGAGTCCCAAGCTGCGCGAGCTGGTGCTCGAGCGCGCATCTGCGAGCGAGATCAAGAAGATGGCGATCGGCGAGGGCATGTTGACGCTGCGCCGCGACGGGCTGATGAAGCTCAAGCGCGGAATGACGACGACGGAAGAGATCCTCAAGGAGACCGCCGCAGACAAACTGTAACACCGGACCGACCGCCCTACGGCACACGGAAGGAGCGACGCGACGTGGTGACCTTGAAGCAGTTGCTGGAGGAGATGGTGATGCGGCGTGCGTCGGATCTCCACATCACCGCCGGCGTGCCGCCCGAGTTCCGCGTGGACGGCTCCGTCATCCCGTCGGAGCACGAGGTGCTCACGCCCGAGATGACGGGCCAGCTCGCCTACAGCGTGATGAGCGACGAGCAGCGCAAGCGCTTCGAGACCACGAAGGAGCTCGACTTCTCCTTCGGCGTGAAGGCGCTCTCGCGCTACCGGACCAACGTCTTCTTGCAGCGCGGCGTCGTCGCGATGGCGGTGCGCCAGATCCCCTACGAGATCCTGCAGCTCGAAAAGCTGGGGTTGCCACAAGTGGTTCGCGAGTTCACGAACCGTCAGAAGGGCCTGGTGCTGGTGACCGGCCCCACCGGCAGCGGCAAGACCACAACGCTGGCCGCGATGCTCGACCGGATCAACTCCACGCGCCAATGCCACATCGTGACCATCGAGGATCCGATCGAGTACGTCCACCACCACAAGAAGGCGATCGTGAATCAGCGCGAAGTGGGCGCGGACACGAACTCGTTCCCCACCGCGCTCAAGTACATCCTGCGCCAGGACCCGAACGTGATCCTGATCGGCGAGATGCGTGACTACGAGACCGTGGCGGCGGCGCTGACCATCGCCTAGACCGGCCACCTGGTATTCGCGACGCTGCACACCAACTCGACCTACGAGGCGGTGAACCGCATCGTGGACGTGTTCCCGGCCGACCAGCAGCGCCAGATCCACAGCCAGCTGGCGTTCGTCCTGGAGGGCGTGATCACGCAACAGCTGATCCCGCGCCGCGCCGGCGGTCGGGTGATGTGCGCCGAAGTCCTGGTGTGTACGCCCGCGATCAAGGCCGTGATCCGAGAAGGCAAGACCCACCAGATCTACAGCCTGATGCAGGCGGGCCAGAAGTTCGGCATGCAAACCATGAACCAGTCCCTGCTCCAGTGCGTGCTCGACCGGGTCCTGACCCCGGAGGTCGCGCTCGAGCGCTGCGCCGACCGCTCCGAGCTGGAGGCCATGCTGAGCAAAGTCATGCGCCCGGCGGCCTAGGAGGACGAGATGCCGGTCTTCGTGTGGAAGGGTCGGACGCTCGCGGGCGAGGCTCAATCGGGTGAGATCGAAGTCTCACGGCAGGAGGAGGTCGTCGATCTCCTCCGCAAGAAGAAGATCCTGGTCACATCGGTGCGGCCGAAGCCGGGCGGGATCTCGATGCCGAGGTTCGGCGGCTCACCGGCCTCCACGAAGGATCTCGCGATCTTCACACGGCAGTTCGCCACCATGATCTCGGCGGGACTCCCGCTCGTGCAGTGCCTCGACATCCTGGCGAAGCAGTCGAGCAAGCCTGCGTTCGGGCGCGTGATCGCGGACGTGACGCGCGAGGTGGAGTCGGGCTCGACGCTCTCGGACGCGCTCGGCAAGCACAAGAACGTCTACGACGACCTGTTCCGCAACATGGTGGCGGCCGGCGAGGCGGGCGGCGTTCTCGACGAGATCCTGATGCGCCTCGCGACCTACATCGAGAAGGCGGATGCGCTGAAGCGCAAGGTCCAGAGCGCCATGGTGTACCCGGCGGTGGTGCTGACCGTCGCCCTGGGCGCCACAGCGTTCATGCTGATCTTCATCATCCCGACCTTCGCCAAGATGTTCACCGACTTCGGCGGCGAGCTGCCGCTTCCGACCCAGATCGTGCTCTGGCTTTCCGGAGCGCTCCAGCACTTCTGGTGGGTCGGGCTGCTGGCGATCGGCATCGCGGCCTTCCTCCTCCAGCGCGCCTACGCGACCGACAACGGACGCCGCGCGATCGACGCCATGATGCTCAAGATCCCGGTGCTCGGCGACGTGCTGCTCAAGGGCTCGGTGGCGCGCTTCACCCGTACGCTCGGGACGCTGATCGCATCGGGCGTCCCGATTCTCGCGGGGCTCGAGATCACGGCGCGTACCGCCGGCAACAAAGTGATCGCCGAAGCGATCATGACGGCGCGCACTTCGATCCGCGAAGGCGAGACGGTCTCGGCGCCGCTCAAGCAGTCGGGTGTCTTCCCGCCGATGGTGGTGCAGATGATCTCGGTGGGCGAGCAGACCGGCGCCCTGGACGAGATGCTGACCAAGGTTGCGGTGTTCTACGAAGCCGAAGTGGACACCGCCGTGGACACGCTGACCTCGATCATCGAGCCCGTGATGATCGTCATCATGGGCGGAATCGTGGGCGGAATGGTGATCGCCATGTACCTTCCGATGTTCAAGCTCATCACCGTGGTGTCGGGGGGCAAGTGACCGAGCCCGCCCACAACCCGCGCCCCCGGGAGCCACGGCGGAGCGTGCTCCCGCGCTGGGAGGGGCTGCGTGCCCTGATCTGGGCGCGACTGCTGGTCGCGACCCTGGCGTTGCCGATCGGCGTGCTGCTGCGCCCCGACGCGACCGAGGGGGCGTGGTGGGTGCTGTGGTGGTCGCTGCTCGCCGTCGGGGTGCTCTCGGCGGTGTTCTGGCTCGGGACACGGCTGCAGCGTGCGATCCGGTTCCAGACGTACGTGCAGCTCAGCTCCGATATCCTCGTGGTTTCCGGGCTGTCCGCGCTCACAGGCGGGCGCGCCAGCCAATTCGTGCTGTTCTTCGCGCTGGTCGTGATCGCGGGTGGTTTGGTGGGCCGGATGGCGGGTGGGCTCTACGCGGCGCTCGGCGCGTGCGGCGCGTTCCTCGCGCTGCCGTGGATCGGGCGGTGGCTCGGGGCGTCGGCGGGCAACGCCCTGGAGGGCACGCTGCCGCGGCCCGCCCTGCTGCTGGCGTTCCTGGCGGTGGTCGGCGTGCTGGCCGGAATCCTGGGGGAGCGCGTGCAGCGCACGCGCGAGGACCTCGAGCGCACTTCCCGCGAGCTCGACCGGGTGCGGGTGGACAACGACGTCATCCTGCGGCACCTGGCGACCGGCGTCCTCACATCGAGCGCATCGGGCAACGTGGCGTACTTGAATCCGGCCGCGGAACAGGTGCTCGGCCTGAACACCCTCGAGGCGCGGGGCAGGCCGCTGGCGCAGGCGCTGCCCGAGCGACTGCGCCCGCTGCGCGCCCTCATCCTGGACACACTAGCGCGCCGCGAGCCACGGGCGCGCGCGGAGGTGCTGCTGCGCACGGCTTCCGGCCGGCCGCTGCCCGTTGGGCTCTCGACCAACGTCCTGATGCACGAAGGCGTGCTCCACGGCGTCGTGGCGGTGTTCCAGGACCTGACCGAGGTCCGGGAAATGGAACGGCGGGCGCGCCGCAACCGCTCGTTGGCCGAGCTCGGCGCGCTGGCCGCCGGCATCGCCCACGAGCTGCGGAACGGGCTCAAGCCGATCAGCGGCTCGGTCGAAGTGCTGCAGCGCGAGCTCAAGCTCGAAGGCGAGAACGGCGTGCTCATGGAGCTGATCGCAACGGAGAGCAGCCGCCTCAACCGATTCGTCACCGACCTTCTCAGCTACGCGCGGGAGCGCGATCTCTCCCTCGAGTCGGTCGAGATCAATCCCTATCTGGCTGAGACCTGCGACACGCTGGGGCTCGATCCGCGCTGCTCGGCCGGCATCCGCGTGCGATTCGAAGCCGCGGACGCGGTCGCGCATCTGCAAGTCGACCGCGAGCAGATGCGGCAGGTCTGGCTCAACCTGGCGGCCAACGCGATGGAAGCGATGCTGTCAGGGGGCGAGCTCGCGGTCCGCTGGCGCGGCGCCGGGACGGGCCGCATCGTCGTGGAATTCGAAGACGAGGGCTCCGGCATCCGCGCGGAGGATCTGCCGCGCGTCGGCCAACCCTTCTACACTACCAAAGAGAGCGGCACGGGGCTCGGGCTGCCCATCGCGCACCGCATCGTCGAACGGCACGGCGGAAAGCTGACGCTGCACTGTCCGTCGCGGCGCGGAACGATCGCGCGAGTGGATCTGCCCGAAGCCGCAGCTGCGGTTGCGCAGGCGGCCTGATGGAACCACTGATCGAACGAAGAGAGGTGAGGGATATGCCCGGCGAAAAGATTCTCGTGGTGGACGACGAGCAGAGCATGACCCAGTTCCTGAGCATCGTGCTCCGCAAGGAAGGCTACCAGGTCACCGCCGTCAACAACGGACGCGATGCGCTGGAACGCGTGAAGGCGGAGAACTTCGACATCGTGATCACCGACATCAAGATGCCGGGCATGGACGGCATCCAGCTGCTGCACGGGATCAAGAAGCACGATCCGTCGCTGCCGGTGGTGATCATGACCGCGTATGCCTCACAGCAATCGGCGATCGACGCCGTGAATCTGGGGGCGTTCCAGTACCTCATCAAGAACGCCAAGAACGACGAGATCAAGCTGATCGTCCGCAACGCGCTCGAGATGCGCCGCGTGCGGGTGGAGAACCAGTACCTCAAGCGGGAGCTCAAGAAGGGCCACGACGAGAAGGCCATCATCGGCTCTTCCGAGGAGATGGTGCGGGTCTTCAAGATGGTGGAGAAAGTCGCCGACAGCGAGGCCACCATCATGATCCAAGGCGAGAGCGGGACCGGCAAGGAGCTGATCGCGCGCCAGATCCACTACAGCAGCCGGCGCGCGGGCGGGCCGTTCATCAGCATCAACTGCGGCGCGATTCCCCGCGATCTGCTCGAGAGCAACCTCTTCGGGCACGTGAAGGGCTCCTTCACCGGGGCCGTCAAGGACTCGGCCGGGTTGCTCCAGGTGGCGGAGGGCGGCACGTTCTTCCTGGACGAGGTGGGGGAGACTCCGCTCGCCACCCAGGTGAAGCTGCTGCGCGCCCTGCAGGAGCGCGAGATCATCCCGGTGGGCGGCACGCAGTCGATCAAGATCGACTGCCGCCTGGTGGCCGCCACCAACTCCGACCTGGAGCGCGATGTCGCAGAGGGACGGTTCCGCGCCGACCTCTACTACCGGCTCAACGTGATCCCGATCAAGCTCCCGCCGCTGCGCCAGCGCCGGGACGACATCCCGCTGCTCGTGGATCACTTCCTGAAGCGGCACTCGCCCGAGGGGCGGATGAAAAACGTGAGCAAGGAGGCGATGGAGATCCTGCTCAAGTACGACTGGCCAGGCAACGTGCGCGAGCTGGAGAACGTGATGGAGCGCGCGCTCATCCTCGACGAAAGCGGCGTGATCGGCCCCGACGCATTGCCCGAGAAGGTGCGCCTTGGGACCAGTCACCGAGGGAGCCTGATCATCGACTCGCCGACGCTCACCCTCGAGGAGCTGGAGAAAGAGTACATCCTGAAGGTGCTGAACTCGACGCGGTGGCAGAAGAAGAAGGCGAGCGACGTCCTGGGCATCAATGCCTCGACGCTCTACCGCAAGCTCATCGCATACGGGGTGGAGAGGCCTGGCGCTCGGTTCGACGATATGGGCGAGGGGGAGGCGGACGAGCCGACGTCGCGTGTGGCGTGAGGATTGCGATCTGCACGCTCCCGTCGGGCGTTGTTGCAGATCGCCGGGGGGTTCGCGGGATGCAACGGACGGATGGACGGGCGGTGCGGCCGCGCTTCAGCGCGACGGCCCGGGCACGAGCCGAATGCGGGGGCTTCGTCTTCGCGGACCGGGCTCAACGGTCGCCTGCGTCGTGGCCCGGGCCGCGGCATGTCCCGTGCTCCATGTCATCTCAGGTGGACGGAAGGCGTCCACCGTCACGGCGTACTGCAGTCCAGGCATGGCAAACGAGGTGATGGTGAAGACGCAGAAGGGTTTCACGCTGGTCGAGCTGATGATCGTGGTCGTGATCATCGGCATCCTGGCGGCCATCGCGATTCCCAACTTCATCGCGATGCGGGACCGGGCCAAGGAAGGCAGCACCAAGGCCAACATGCACATGTTCCAGGTCACGGCCGAGGATTACAGCGTCCAGAACGACGGGCACTACGCCGACGTGGCGGGCTCGATCGTGGCGCTGATGCCCTCGACGGGATTCGTCTTCGCGAACCCGTTCGACCACAGCACCGGCTCGGGCGGCGCCTGGGAGGATCGCCCCAGCATGTCCGGCCCGCCCAGCGCGGTGCCCGGGATCACCAGCTACTCCGACTCGCTGACCGCCGTGTACAACGTCAAGGGCTACGGACGGGGAGGGGCGATGGTCCTGGTGCTCAGCTCGGGCCAGTAGTCGCCAAACGCAGGACCTCGGATCGCGGGCCGGACTCTCCGGCCCGCGTCGCGTTTTCCGGGCGCCCGGCCGCCGCCTGCGCGGTTCCGCGGCCGTCTCCCAAGAGCCGGAGGAGTGCGAAATGCCCGCACGCTGCATTTTGCGAGCGCACGAAGCGCGCCCCGGGGACTCTTAAGCCGGACGCAGCAAGCGTAACTGCCGGTCCTACACCGGAATCTCCATGTGCCCTCCAACGGCATATCGGTTGCACAACGATCATGACAGAGGCCGTCGCAACGATGGCCACCAACCTCCGAGGAGGAGTCAGGACCATGAACAGGGCAGAGAAGGGCTTCACGCTGATCGAGCTGATGATCGTGGTCGTGATCATCGGCATCCTGGCGGCGATCGCGATTCCCAACTTCATCGCGATGCAGAACCGGGCGAAGGAAGGCAGCACCAAGGCCAACATGCACACGTTCCAGCTGTCGGCCGAGGATTACGGCGTCCAGAACGACGGCACCTACGCCAACGCGGCGAGCGAGATTGCTCCGCTGCTTCCGGCGGCGGGCCTGAGCTTCAAGAACCCGTTCTCACAGGGCGTGGGTAGCGGTGCCTCGTGGGAGGATCGCGCCAGCGCGTCGGCGGCCCCCACTGCGACCTCGGGCATCGTGAGCTACGCGGACTCATCGAGCGGCCTCACGTACAACGTGAAGGGCTACGGCAAGGCTGCGGCTCTGACGCTGGTTCTGACCGCCGGCCAGTAGTCTCGATTCGGTTCCAAGGCGAGGACGGGAGCGATCCCGTCCTCGTCGTGTTTGGAGCCGGCGCCCGATCAGGGGATGCGACCGGGCCGAGCGCGAGCGCGCCGGGGCTCGGGCGAATCGTGCGCCATGCGTGGGGGTCGGGGCGTAACGCAGCCCCGGAGGGCTGGCGCACTTGCCGCCCGCAGGCGCAAGTGCTCGTGGCGCAGGCTGATCCCGTGGCATACCGGGGCGGGCATGTCGGTTGCGTGAACTTGACCCGGCCATAAAACATCCGGCCTTGGGGTGGCCCACCAACCTCCGAAGAGGAGCCAGAGTCATGCCACGTGCAGAAAAGGGCTTCACCTTGATCGAGCTGATGATCGTGGTCGTGATCATCGGCATCCTGGCGGCGATCGCGATTCCCAACTTCATCGCGATGACGAACCGGGCCAAGGAAGGCGGCACCAAGTCCAACATGCACACGTTCCAGCTGTCGGCCGAGGACTATGGCATTCAGAACGACGGCATTTACTCGAGCGATGCCAGCCTGATCGCGCCGCTGCTTCCCG
>VBOS01000265.1 GCA_005893185.1 Candidatus Eiseniibacteriota bacterium | reverse complement strand
TCCACAACCACTTGGTCGGCGAGGAGCCGCGGCTCATCTACGTCCACTTCGGCGGACACGGCAGGGCCACTGATCTGGCTCGGCGCCTCGATCACGCACTGGCCCTGACCGCGACTCCGCGCCCCGTCGCACCAGCTTCCGCGGCGGCCCTTGCGATCGACAGCTCGCTCGTCTTCTCTGGCCTGGGTCGCTCGGGGCGCACGCACGGCAGCGTGGCGCAGCTCTCGTTCATGCTCGTACCGGGAAGAGTGACGATGGACGGCATGACGGTAACTCCCGCACTCGGCTACGCGAGCCCGGTGAACATCCAGGCCGTAGATGCGACGCGCGCCGTGGCGACGGGCGACTTCGCCGTGACCGGCAACCGGGTGGAGCCGATGATGCGGGCGTTCGCCGCGCACGGCATCACCGCGACCGCGCTCCACACTCACATGATCGGTGAGTCGCCAACGCTCTACTTCATCCCTGCGCTCGCCAAGGTGGTCGAGGGGCTGCGGGCGGTGGTCGAAGCTGCGCGCTGACGCGGCAGGAGCGGATGACCAGCTCGGCCGCGGGGATCAGGAATCCTCTTGCTCCGGGCGTGCTCCCTCCGTACGATGCTGACCTCCTCGTAGCTCGCAGGAAGGGAACATGTGGCAGCATCCGAGTCCTGTCACGGAATTCGCCGCCGCCCGCGGCCTCGTGAGCGCTGGGCCCAAGGGCCACAAGGACCGCGCGACCGCCCGCCGTCGTGCCGATGAGGCCGGGCCCAATTTCCGCATGGTCCAGTCACGGGTCCCTGGCGGCTGCGCTGCCGACGCCGGATCGATTCGCGTGTGGCTGGAGGTCTCATCATGACCGGGAATGACAAGCAAAGGGCTCCCCTCAAGAAGGCGGCGGCGCCGTCTGACCGGCCCGGGCCGCCTGGGCCGACCGAGGCCGATGATCTCCTGCAACAACCCGCCGAGCCCGACGGCACTTCCTTCCCGATCGTTGGCGTCGGCGCGTCGGCCGGTGGGCTGGAGGCGTTAACACAGCTGCTCCGCGCGCTGCCGGCGGATGCCGGCATGGCGTTCGTGCTGGTGCAGCACCTGGCTCCGTCGCACGCCAGCGCCCTGGCGGAGATCCTGTCGCGGGCGACGAGAATGCCGGTCATGGAAGTCCATGGCGAGACGACCGTCGAGCCGAATTGCGTCTACGTGATCCCGCCGGATCAGGACATGGTCATTTCCGGAGGGAGGTTGCAACTCCTGCCGCGCAAGGACGGGGGAGCGCACCGGCCGATCGATCAGTTCTTCCGCGCGCTGGCGGAAGACCGGCGGCACCTGGCCATCGGCGTGATCCTGTCCGGTACTGCCAGCGACGGAACGATCGGGCTCGAAGCGATCAAAGCCGAGGGCGGCATCACCTTCGCCCAGGACGCGACGGCCCAGCACCAGGGCATGCCGCACAGCGCCATCGCCTCCGGGTGCGTGGATTGCATCCTGCCTCCCGAGGAGATCGCCCGCGAGATCGTGCGCATCGGCCGGCACCCGTACGCGGGCCCGGAGGCCAGAGCCCGCGAACGCGAGAGCGAGCCCAAGCTCACGCAGGTCCTGCAACTGTTGCTGCGCGCCACCGGCGTCGATTTCACGCACTACAAGTTCAACACCCTCTATCGTCGCATCACCCGCCGCATGGTCCTGCACAAGACGGAGCACCTGAAGGATTACGTCCACTTCCTCCAGCAACACCCGGCGGCGCTCGAGGCGCTCTACCACGACATCCTGATCAGCATCACCAGTTTCTTCCGCAACCCGGAGGCGTTCGAGGCCATCAAGAGCAAGGTCTTCTCCCGCCTGATCAAGGACCGGCCCCCCCAAGACCCCGTGCGGATCTGGTCGTTGGGCTGCTCCACCGGCCAGGAGGCGTACTCGCTGGCCATGGCGTACGCGGAGTTCGCCGAGGCCGCGGGCAGCAGGGTACCGCTGCAGCTCTTCGCCACCGACCTGGAGGAAACGGCGGTGGAGACGGCCCGCGCGGGCGTGTATGCCAAGGACATCGCCCAGGACGTGTCGGCCGAACGCCTGAGGCGGTTCTTCGTCGAGATCGACGGCAGCTACCGCATCCAGAAGTCGATCCGTGACGCCTGCGTCTTCTCGCGGCACAACGTACTGGCCGACCCGCCCTTCTCGCGCATCGACCTGATCAGTTGCCGCAACCTCCTGATCTACCTGGAGCCTGTGCTGCAACAGAAGATCATGCCGAGCCTGCACTACGCCCTGAAGCCGGCCGGCTTTCTCTGGCTGGGCGGCTCGGAGACGATCGGCGGCTTCCGGAACCTGTTCGAGGCGGAGGACGCCAAGCACAAGATCTACTGCAGAAAGCCCGGTCACCACGGAACTCTCTTCCCCGTGCAGCAGGGCAGGGCGCCACGGGCCAGTGCCCCGCAGATCGTGGTTCGGCCGGGTGGCGGGACGGACGTCTATCGGGAGGCCGACCGCCATCTGGCGAAGTTCGCTCCGCCCAGCGTGCTGGTCTCCGCCGAACTGGAAATCCTGCAATACCGCGGGGACACCGGGCCATACCTCGCGCCGGCCCCGGGCAAGGCGAGCCTGGACCTGATGAAGATGCTTCGCGAGGGACTGGTGGCCGGCGTGCGCGCCGCCATCCTGCGGGCTGGCAAGGAGCAGGCCCCCGTGAGGGACGAGGGCTTGCGGGTCAGGTCCGACGGTGGCTGGCACGAGCTCGCCGTCGAGGTGGTCCCAGTGACGGGCGGCGGACTCGAGGCGGGCGGCTTCCTGGTCCTTTTCGAAGATGCGAGCCAGGCTCGGGGATTGCAGCCCGTGACCTCAGAGGGCGCCCCCACGTCGGAGGAACCGCCCGCGGCCGATCCCGACACCGCCCGGCTGGCGCGGGAGCTGTCCGCCACCCGCGAGTACCTGCAATCGGTGATCGAGCATCAGGAGGCCGCAAACGAGGAACTGCAATCCGCCAACGAAGAGGTGCAGTCGGCCAACGAAGAGCTGCAAAGCATCAACGAAGAACTGGAAACCTCCAAGGAGGAAATCCAGGCCAGCAACGAAGAGCTGGCGACCGTCAACGACGAGCTGAACAACCGCAACACGGAGCTCAACCGCCTCAACAACGACCTCCTCAACCTGCTCGACAGCGTCCAGATGGCCATCGTCATGCTCGGGCCTGACATGCGAATCCGGCGGTTCACGCCCGCGGCGGAAGAACTGCTCCATCTGGTCCCCGCCGACCTGGGCCGGCCGATCGGCGCCGTCAAGCTCGGCTTCGATCTCCCCGACCTGGAGCCGCTCCTGGCGGAGGTGATGGAAACGCTCCGCAATCAGGAACGCGACGTCCGGAGCAAGGAGGGGCGCTGGTACTCCCTGCGCCTGCGCCCCTACAGGACGCTGGAGAACAAGATCGACGGCGTGGTCCTGGTGTTGGTCGACGTGGACCTGCTCAAACGCGCCGAGGAGTACGCACAGAGCATCGTGGCGACGGTGCGCGAGCCGCTTCTCGTTCTGGACGACCACCTGCGGGTGGAGACGGCCAACGTTTCGTTCTACCGGACGTTCCAGGTGAACCCCGAGGAAACGGAAGGCCGCGTGCTGTACGAGCTCGGCATCCGGGAATGGGACATCCCCGCGCTTCGCAAGCTGCTCGAGGAAGTTCTGTCGCAAGACACCGCGTTTCAGGACTACGAGGTGGAACTCGAATTCGAGCACATCGGCAAGAAGGCGATGCTGCTCAACGCCCGTCGGCTCCGGCAACTCGACGAGCACAGCCCGTTGATCCTGCTCGCCATCGAGGACATCACCGAGCGGATCCAGAGCGAGGCGTTGAAGCAAGCCGACCGCCGCAAGAACGAGTTCCTGGCGACGCTGGCGCACGAGTTGCGCAACCCGCTCGGCCCGATTCTCAATTCCCTGCAGATCATGCGGCTCAAGGGCGGCGACGGGAAGGCGGTCCGATCGGCGTTCGAGATGATGGAGCGGCAGGTCGGCCAGATGGTCCGCCTGGTGGATGACCTGCTCGACCTGGGCCGCATCAGCCTGGGCAAGATCGAGCTCCGCCGGCGGCCGATCGAACTGGCATCCGTAGTGAGCCACGCCGTCGAAGCGATCCGCCCGATGTGCGAGAACATGGACCAGGAGCTGACGGTCAAGCTGCCGCCGCAGCCGGTGTACTTGAATGCCGACCCGACCCGCGTGGCTCAGATGGTGGAAAACCTCTTGAGCAACGCCTGCAAGTTCACCGACAAGGGCGGTCGCATTTCGATCTCCGCCGAGCGAGAGGGCGAGCAGGCGGTGATCCGGGTTCGGGACAGTGGCGTCGGCATCGCCGCCGAAGAGCTTCCTAGGCATCGGCTTGACGCTGGTGAAGAGAATGGTCGAGATGCACGGCGGCACGGTGGCGGCTCACAGCGCCGGTCTCGGCCATGGCACCGAGTTGGTGATAAGTCTGCCGGTCATGGTCGAAACACCCGAAGCGCAGCCCCGGATAACCGTCCGCGAGCCGGCACCCGCCACGTCCCACCGCATCCTCGTGGTCGATGACAACTGGGACTCGGCCACGTCGCTGGCGATGTTGCTGAAGCTGGCCGGCAACGAGACGCACACCGCCTACGACGGTCTCGAGGCGGTGGAGGCGGCGACGACGTTCCGGCCCGACGTGGTGCTGCTCGACCTCGGCCTACCGAAGTTGAGCGGCTATGAAGTGGCCCGCAAGATACGAGAACAGCCGTGGGGCAAGGAGATGGTGCTGGTGGCGGTGACCGGCTGGGGTCAGGACGAAGACCGGCAGAAGTCCAAAGCGGCCGGGTTCGACGGCCACGTGCTCAAGCCGGTGGAACAGGCCGCGCTGACGCGGTTGCTGGCCGAGATTACCACCGCTCGGAGTGCCGGCTAGCCGGATTGCGGGCACAGCGTGCCCGCGGCGATGCTGCGCCGCAACGCCTGAAGAAGCGTGGGCATGAAGGCATTCGTCGTCGAGAAGTACGGCAAGGACGGCCTCCGCGCCGCCCACGTGCCCGAACCCGCCGTCGGGCCCCGTGACGTCCTCGTCCAGGTAAGTGCTGCCAGCATCAACCCGCTGGACAAGATGGTCCGCAACGGCGAGTTCAAGCAGCTCTTGAAGCACAAGACGCCGTTCGTGCTCGGACACGATGGCGCGGGCGCCGTGACTCGGGTCGGCGCCGATGTCAGGGCCTTCAGTACATCGCCATCGACCAGGCCGACGTCGCCCTCAAGCCGAGCTCACTCACGATGGAAGAGTCCGCCGCGGTCCCGCTGGTGGCGCTTGCCGCGTGGCAGGCGCTGGTCGACCTCGCACAGGTCAAGCCCGGCCAGAAGGAGCTCGTCCACGCTGGCGCGGGTGGACTGGGCTCGACCGTGGTCCAGCTCGCCCACTACTTGGGCGGATATGTCGCCACCACTGCGAACGGCCACGACGCGGAGAAGGTGCGCGCCCTCGGCGCGGACCAAGTCGTCGACTACACGAAGACAGACTTCGCCGAGGCTCTCTCCGGCTACGACGTCGTACTCGACTCCCTTGGCGGGGACAACCTCGCCAAGTCGCTGAGGGTGCTCAAGCCTGGTGGCCTGGCGATCAGCGTCGTCGGCCCGCCGGACGCTGCGTTCGCCGAGCAGGTGGGCCAAACGCTGCTGAAGCCCGTCATGGCACTGATGAGCCGCAAGGTCCGGGCGCAGGCCAAGAAGCTCGGGGTGCGTTATTCGTTCTTCTTCATGCGGGCCGATGGCACGCAACTGAAGACGCTGGCTTCTCTCTACGACGCGGGCACGCTGTGTCCGGTGCTCGACCGCTCCTTCCCGTTCGACGAGACGCTCGAGGCACTGGCGTACGTGGAGCAGGGACGCGCGAACGGCAAGATCGTCGTCACCATGCCGCTCTCACGCGCCTGACGATCCCAAGGCTGCGGGCAGTGTGCGCTGGCGAGAGGGGCATCGTCGACGCCGAGCAGACCCGCCTGGCCGGAGCCGGCTTCGCCTCGACCGGGGGCGCACCCATTTGGTATCCAGGCATGGAGTGCCTCCTCCCGCTCTCGCTGGGCCAAGTGCTACCTTCCGGGCGCAGCGTCATGCGGCATTTCGTGGTCGCACCCCGTGGCGGCCGCGATCCACGGCCAGGAGACCCCGATGCGTCGCTCGCCGTTCCTTGCGGTCCCGCCGCTTGTGCTGCTCCTCCTTGCCCGCTTCCCGGCACCCGCCTCTGCGCATCGCGACGACTACATCGACGAGACCTTCGTCTACATGACGCTCGCTCGGAACGAGTTCGAGCTCGAGCTCTGGGGCGAGGGCCGCAGCAGCGAGGACCGAGCGTCCAGCTACTGGTACACCAGCGCCTTCGAATACGGGATCACGTCGCGGTGGACGATCGACGGCGCGGGCCAGTGGACCCAGGACCGTGATCCGCTCCGCTTCGGACGCCTGCGGCTGGAGACACGCTGTCGGTTCTCGGAAGAGGGGAGGCTTCCGGTGGACCTCGCTGCCTCCGCGGAATAC
>VBOS01000264.1 GCA_005893185.1 Candidatus Eiseniibacteriota bacterium | reverse complement strand
GGCGCGGCTCCGAAGCCCGGGGACGAGCGGGTACATCCGGCGGGCGCCGAGCCGCGGCCGGCGCCCGCGGGCGCCGAAGCGCGGCCCGCCGGCGAAGAAGCGCCGCCAGCCCCGCGGCGCGACGCGCTCGAGATCATGCCGCTGGCTGCGTCGGTGCCACCCGCGGCGGGCCCCGGCGCGCCACCGCTCCCCGCGGCGCCCGCATCGAGGCCCTTCGCGCAGCCGCCTGCGCCAGCGGCGGCAGCACATGAGGCGGCCGCGCCTGCGCCTCCTCCACCGCCGGTCGCGAAGCGGGCGCCCCCGCGGAAGCGTGGATGGCTCGAGGAGCGCCCCGAGGTCGCGATCGAGGTCCCGCTCCGGCGGCTGACCGCGCAATCGCGACGCGACTTCCTGCTGTTCGCGGCGGGTGTCGTGGCGGCAGCTGCGGGCGCGTGGTGGCTGCTTCCCGACCGCACGCGCTCGCGCCTCGCGCCGGGCCGCGCCTTCGACGCGCTCGACTCGATGGCGGCGCGCGTCGGCCTCTCGCGCGATCGGCGCGAGCGCGTCCTCGATCGCGCGCTCACGTTCGACGACGACGTGGCAGATGCGCTCTACTCCAAGGGCCGCCGCGTGCGCACGTATTCGCGCTCGGAGGTCACGCCGCTCCGCAACAACTACGACGGGCAGACCCCGGGGCCCGAGTATCTTCCGTCGTGGAGGCTCGCCGTGACCGGGCTCGCATCGGGCCGCGGCGAGAGCCTCGCGATCGACCCGCTGCTGCGCCGCTTCCGGCTCCACGAGCAGGTCACGCGGCTGGTGTGCGTGGAAGGATGGAGCGCGGTCGCGTGGTGGGGAGGCATCCGGTTCGCCGACTTCCTCGCAGCGTTCCCGCCCGCGCCCGGCGCGCGCTGGGCCGCGATGCGCTCGGCGGTGAACCTGGACGGCGCGGGCCGGCCCGATCCCTACTACGTCTCGATCGACCTCGAGACCGCGCGCCATCCGCAAACGCTGCTCGCCACCCATCTCGGCGGCCGGCCGCTCACCCTCGAGCACGGCGCACCCATGCGGCTGCTCGTCCCCATGAAGCTGGGGCTCAAGAACATCAAGGCCGTGACGGACATCGCATACACGACAAGCGAGCCGGCCGACTACTGGAACGAGCGCGGCTACTCGAAGTACGACGGGCTATGAGGTAGCGGACGGGGAGCCGGGGCGCTACTTCAGCTTCGCGAGCGACTTCTTCGCCTCGGCGAAATTGGGATCGAGCGCGAGCGACTTCCTGTACTCCTCCGCCGCGAGATCCTTCTTGCCCTGCTTCTCGTACACCATTCCGAGCCGCCAGTGGGCCCCCGCCGGGCGCGGGGTGTTCTCGCGCGGCGGAGCGGCGAGAAACGTCTTCAGCGCCTGCTCGGCGCGATCGAGCTGCTGGCCGGAGAGCGCCCCGGTGCGGCCGATCTGGTAGAGCCCGTTCAGCTCGTCCGGGTGCGCGGCGAGGATGCTGTCGAACACGGCGAAGGCCTCGTCGAACCGCTCCACGCGCGTGAGGTAGATCCCGAGCGCGTAGCGCGCGCTCAGGCTCTCCGGGAAAGCTGCGACCGCCGAACGGTACGCGCGCTCCGCTCCGGCGTGGTCCTTCTGATCCTCGGCGATCCGGGCATTGGCGAACGTCCCACGGAACGCGTCGCGCTTCTGGATCTCCGCCGCCTGCTCCTTCGCCTTCTCGACGCTCCCGCCCATGAAGCCGGGCGCCTGCAGGAAATACGAGATCAGGCCGTCGCGCGCCTCCAGGTTGCCGGTATCGAGTGCCACGGCGCGCTCGAACTCCGACCGGGTCTTGTGCGCGAGCCCGATCTGGCTCAGCTTGCCGGCCTTCTGCGCCTGGGTTCCATAGGCGCGGCCCAGCCACATGTGAGCGGCCGAGCTTTGCCCGTCGAGCGCGACCGCTTGCTCGAACCAGCGCGCGGCCTCCTTGCCGTCGTCGCGGGCGAGCGCGATGCGACCGAGATAGAAGACCGCGGTCGAGTCCGGCGGCTTGGCGGTCGCGGCCGGGGTCAGCGCGGCGCGCGCATCTTCGTAGCGGCCCTCGCGGAACAGCCGCACGCCGTCCTCGACCGCGGGAGAAGATGCGGCGCGTACCAGCGGGGCGATGGCGCATAGCAGAAGGAGTGCGGACACGAGGGCGCGGTGGGGCACGGTCTCTCTCCATGGGGAGCGGAATCCCGGGGAGCGTCGGGGAGAGGGTACTTCAGGCTAACTCGTGCCCGAAGGCTCCTCGACCCCCATCTACGGCTCCACGATTCCGGTAGTTGCCGGGCCCCAAGCCCGAAAAACCTTCGCCCCCGGCGGATCGCTCCGCCGGGGGCTACACGCCACGCCGTTCTCGGTACCTTGCCCTGGCTGGTGGTGAGGCGGCGCGACGGAAACCTTATGCTCTCCGCGCGTTGTGCTTGAGACGGTAGATGTGCCGGCTCTGGCGGTTCTGCGCGTGCCAGAGGCGCGCGCGCTCGCGCGGCGTCACGACGCCGTCGGCCTTGGCGCGATGCGCCATGGCGTGGACGTGATGCTGTCCCATCCGCAGACGCGCGGTCTCGCCCGGCGTGAGCCGGCCGCTTCGCACGCCCTGGTGGATACGCGCGTGCTGGTTCACCGCCCGCCTGTGCACGCGCGGCGTCGCGGTGTTGGCCGCCGCGATTCCGGCGGTCGTGATCATCAGGGTGGCAAGGACGAGTCCCATCAGGATGCGCTTCACGGTTTCCTCCGCGGTGATCCACTGCTTGGGTTCGAATCCGCGCGCTCCTGAGATTCCTGCCGCCCGCCACCGGAAGCCGGAACGTCGATCCGACCCGACTGCTCTTGCATCCCCGGCCGCGCCGACCTTCGCGAAACGCGCCACGCGGGCCACATGGAGCAGGGGCCGTGCCGCGCTTTGGCACGACATGCAGATGCTTGGGGCTCAGCCCCTTAGCGGAATCGAGGGTCGCAGCGGGCCGTCCGGACCGTGCGTTCCGTTCCGGAAGGTGCAACCCGGGCGTGCGCTCCTGGCCCGGGTGGTTCAGCGCTGGGCGTGCAGCCTCCCCCCGCGCGCTCGAACTAGTGCGGCTCGCTCAGCGAAGCTCGCGTCCGCGGAGCCGACGCCGCCTTCGCCGGCGCATCCGATGCGCGCAGCCACACGTCCACCTCGTGCGTGAGCCGCCAGATCACGTCCTTCGCGCTCGGCAGCACGTGTGGGCCCGAGCGCCAGTGCACCGTCGCATGGGGCAGGCTCGCCTGGAGCTTGAGGGCCGCGGCGCGCGGCACGCGCTCGTCGTCCGTGCTGTTCATCACCAGCACCGGGACCTGCGCGGCCGCCGGCGCGTTGAGCATGGGCTCGAGCGGCCACACCCACTGGTAGGCGCCGGCCGCCGTGATGGCAGCGGCTGCGCTCAGCCAGCCCTCGTGCTCGAGACCGGCGCGCATCATCAGCTCGAGGTCGGCGCCCCCGTCCAGCAGTACCA
>VBOS01000029.1:31936-43625 GCA_005893185.1 Candidatus Eiseniibacteriota bacterium | reverse complement strand
CCGCGGATCCCGGTTTCCTCGAACAACTCGCGCAGCGCGCAGGCTTCCGGCGTTTCGCCGAACTCCATGAATCCCGCCGGCAGGCCCCAGGCGCCGGCGCGCGGTTCGAACTTGCGCCGCACCATCAGCAATCCGACCGCCGTGCGCAGCAGCACGCCTGCCGCCGGGACCGGATTGCGGTAATGGATGTGTCCGCACGCCGGGCAGGTGGGCCGCGTGACGCCGTGGTCGTCCCGCGGCTCGAGCGCCGTCGCGCAGTAGGGGCAGAAGCGGACGGGCCGCTCGTCAGGAGGCACCATTCGTGGATTCTACATGACACGGCGCCGGGCGCGCTGCGGGGCTGGACCCCGCTGGCGGGGGCGCTTGGACGACCCTACACTCTGGGCCCGGCGGGGCAGCTTGCGGCGCGAGTTGTGGAGCGCGCATCGGTCCCCGGCACCCGACGGTTCGTCGAACCTGGTGTTCGCCATCACGCGCGACTCCACGAGAGACTCGCGCCCGCCAACGCCGGTCGCCAAGAGTTCCGAGACGTGACGCAGTAGGGAGGCGCAAGAGGCGCTGACATGCGAGTCGCCGCGCTCTACGACATCCACGGGAACCTGCCCGCCCTCGAAGCCGTGCTCGAGGACGTTCGCCGAGCCGGCGTCGATCGGATCGTGGTCGGAGGCGATGTGGTGCCCGGGCCCATGCCCCGCGAGACGCTCGAAAGACTGCTGACGCTCGAGCTGCCGGTGGAATTCATCCTCGGCAACTGCGAGCTCACGGTGCTGGCGCAGATGGCCGCCTCGGATGCCGCCTCGGCGACCTATTGGGGGACCGCCTCGGGGAGGCCGCTCCCGGAACCGTATCGAGCCAGCATGCGATGGACAGCACAGCAGGTGCCCGAATACGAATCCGTGTTCGCGAGCTGGCCCAAGACCCTGCGCCTCGAGATCGACGGACTGGGCGACGTGCTGTTCTGCCACGGCACGCCCCGAAGTGAAACAGAGATCTTCACTCGCTCGACCGCCGAAGACCGGCTGGTGCCGCTGTTCGAAGGCCTCCGCGTGTCCGTCGTCGTCTGCGGCCACACCCACATGCAGTTCGACCGCATGATCGGAAGCACGCGGGTCGTGAACGCGGGCAGCGTCGGGATGCCGTTCGGGAATCCGGGCGCCTACTGGGCGCGGCTCGGGCCCGACGTCGAGTTGCGGCGCACAGGCTACGATCTCACCCGCGCGGCCGAGGTCATTCGAGGCACGCCGTATCCACAGGCTGAAGCGGACGCCCGGAGCATCCTGCGACCGCCGTCCGAGGCAGAGATGCTCGAGGCGTACGGCAAGGCGGGATTGCGGTAGGACTCGATGACGGGGGGGACCCGGCCACGTACACGCTGGATGCCGCGCGCGTGCTCCAAGGTCGCCTTGTGGAGCCGCCCCGCCCAGCGCGAAGCCCGGCGTCCTCCTGCCCGCCGGGCTTTGTGTTGCGGCTCTCACCCGAGTCGCCTCGGGAGGGAGCGCCGCGCTGCACCTTCCCGTCCTCGATACATCGCCCCTTGCTGGCACCTGACGGTGCGGACGAGTCGGATTCGGCGCTCCCTCGCGAGCTCGGGCTACCTCTCGCGCTTCATCTCCTCGATGTCACGGCGCAGCTGTTGGATCTGCTCGCGCAGATCGTCGATCTGGCGGCGCAGGTCGTCCGCGCCCGGGCCGCCGAGATCCGGACGCCGGTCGTCGTCACCCCGCCACGAGTAGATCCGCGGGCCGCCGTTGCCGCGCGGTCCGGGCGTGTCGAGCAGGACCTGGACGCTGTGACGGGCTCCATGACGGTAGAACTCGACGCTCACCCGTCCTTCCTTACCCCGCATCGCCTCGATCAGGTCCGATGAGTTCTGGACCGAGGTGCCCCCCACCTGGGTGATGACATCGCCCTTCTTGAGGCCGGCGCGGTCGGCCGGCGAGTCCTCCACGACATCCGTGACCAGCGCGCCCTTGTCCGTCTCGAAGTCGCCGCGCAGGTCCTCGTCGAGGTCCTGCACGCGCACGCCCAGCCTCCCGCGGCCCGGCAGTCCGAATGCGCGCACGTCACCCTGTCCATCGCGGATCATCCGGCGGATCTCTCTCCGATCCGGAGTCGGCGGCGCCTCCGGCGGCTCGGGAACATCGCCGCCCGACTTGTCCTTGTCGAGATCCTTGAGGCTCTTCTCGATCTCCTTGTCGAGATCCTTGTCGACGCCGCCCTCGATCTTCTTGTCGAGATCCTTGTCCTTGACGGAGGGCGTGTCTTCGCCGCGCTGGCCCTCGGCGTACTCGCGTGCCGCGAGCGTCACGTCGAACGTGCGCCGCTCGACGCCACGCACGACGCGCAGCGACACTTCATCGCCGCCGCGATGCGAACCCACGATGTCGGCGAGCTTGTCCGGCGAGTCGACAGACCGCATGTTGACGCTCACGATCACGTCGCCCTTCTCGATTCCCGCCTTGTCGGCGGGACTGCCGGGAACGACACGATTCACGAGCACGCCGTCGCCGCGATACTCGAGCCCCTCCCTCAGCTCGGACGTGAGCGCCTGCGTGTAGATGCCGAGCCAGCCATGGCTGTCGGAATCCCGGTCGGCGCGAGCCGCCGGAACTGCGCTGAGGAGCACGATCAACGACAGGCCAAGGCCTGCCAACCCGAGCGACGCCTGCGTACGCATGAAACAAACCCCCTATGCTAGCTTCGACCCATCGTGCCCGGCCTGACGGTGCTTCAAATAAGACAACGCAGCCATCCAACCGGTTCCCGGAAGTTTACTCCACTAATTGTGATAGGCCGCCCCATACATGAAAGTCAATGACCTGTTAAACGTTTGGGTAGAGGACCTCGCGCTCGGTGGCGCAGGTCTCGCGCGCCACGCCGGGCGCGTCGTGTTCGTCGATCGCGGGCTTCCGGGAGACCGTCTGGACGCGCGGATTACACGCGTCAAACGAGGGTACGCAGAGGCAAAACTCGACCGGCTGGAGACGCCCTCCGGACTGCGTGTTGCGGCGCCGTGCACGCACGTCGCGATCTGCGGCGGGTGCCGCTTCCAAGAGCTGGCCTACCCGGCGCAGTGTGAAGCAAAAACGCGGCAAGTGCGTGACACCCTGATCCATCTGGGCGGAGTCTCCGACCCCTCCGTGCATCCCATCGCGCCCGCACCGGCGGTGTTCGGCTACCGCAACAAGATGGAATTTTCGTTCCATCCCGATCCCGCCGACGGCCGCCCCGTGCTGGGGCTCCATGTCCGCAACGCGTTCGACCGGGTGTTCGCGCTGGAGCGCTGCGAGCTGTGCTCCGCGCTCACGAACGACGTGGTGCGCTTGACCCAGCGCTTCGCCGTCGAGCACCGCTGGCGCGCGTACGACCCCCGGCTCCATCAGGGCGTGGTGCGATTCCTCACCGTCAGGCATCTGCCGCACACCGACCAGTGCGGCGTGCATCTGGTGGCGGCCGCGGAAGATATCCCCGGCCTGGATTCGTGGGCCCGCGCCGTCGCCGACCTGTCGCCCGCGGTGCGCACGGTGACGCTCGCCCTCAACCGCAGCCACACCAACGTCGCGTTCGGCGAGCAGGAGACCGCGCTGGTCGGGAACGGCACGATCTCCGAGCGGCTGCTCGGGCTCGAGTTCGAAGCGGGGCTCAACGTGTTCCTGCAGACGAACAGCGCCCAGGCCGAAGCGCTGTACCAGGCGGCGATCGACGCCGCGGCTCTCGCCGCCTCTGACACGGTGCTCGACCTCTACTGCGGGACCGGCACGCTCACGCTGCTGCTCGCGCGCCGCGCCCGCGAGGCGATCGGCGTCGAGAGCGTGACCCATGCGGTGTCGGGCGCGCGGCGCAACGCCCGACGGAACGGCATCGGGAACGCGCGCTTCGTGGAAGGCGATGCCCGCCGGGTGCTGCGCGAGTGGGCGCGTGCCGAGCGGCCCGATCCCCCGCGGCCGGAGGTGGTGGTCGTCGATCCCCCCCGCGCCGGGCTCCACGCCCGCGTCGTGGCCCGGGTCGCCGAGCTCGAGCCGCGCCGCATCGTCTACGTGTCCTGCAATCCCGCGACGCTGGCCCGCGACGTCCGCGACTTCGCCTCCCGGGGCTTCGTGCTCGTAGAGGTGCGCCCGTTCGACATGTTCCCGCACACGCCCCACATCGAGTGCGTCGCCGCTCTGGAGCGCGCTCGCTGAACCCCGCCCGCAGAGCGCGCTTGAGCGTGCTACGATGATCTTCATGTCCAGCCGCGCGTTACGCGTCCTGTGCGCCGCCGGCCCGTTGCTTGCCCTGGCCGCCGCCGGCCCGTCCCACGCGGAGCCCATCGACAGCGGCGTGTTCCGCATCTACCTGCGGGGTCGCTCGATGGGCGTCGAGCGGTTCTTCTTCGATCAGTTCGCCGACAGCATCGTGGTCCAATCGGTCGTGCGACAGATCATTCTCACTCCCGCGGGCGACGACTCGCTCGTCAAGACCTCCCGGCTCTACGTGAGCGCGTTCGATCTGGACCTGCGGCACTACGAGTCCACCCAGAAGATCGCCGGGCACGAGGTCAACCGCACCCTGGCGATGTCGGATACCGCGTTCGTAGCGTATCGGGAAGAAGACAGCCACGGCACGGGCGACGTGCTGGTGCGGCCGCCCGGCCGCATCTACGTGCACGATCCCGACGTCTACTCGCTGTTCGACGTGATCTCGCGCAATCTGTACCGGCAGGAGTTCGAGTCGCGACCGATCACGCTGCTCGTGCTCGGCAGGCGCGACACGACGGTCGAGGTCACGATCAGAAAGCTCGCCCCCGAGCCGCTGCGCTGGGGCAGTCGCACCGTGCAGGCGATCCGGATGAACCTCGACGACGGGAGCAACGTGATCCGGATGTGGTCGGACGCGCGCGGCCGCCTGCTCCAGCTCGATGAGGACCGATCCGGATTGCGTGTCGTGCGCGACGCCCCGCCGGTGAAGCCGCTCCGCCGCAGGACGCCGCCGGAGTCCAACACGCGGAGGCCCCGGTGATCCACTCCCGCCCGTGCCTATCGCCGTCGTGCGGGACGGCTCGCCCGGCGCCGCGTCACGCGCCGGGGCGCGGCACGGGTCCGCGGCCCGGGCGGCTCACGGGGCTCGGCCTGCGCGCGTGAACGGTCCGGCAGCCGCGGCTCGCCGCGGCGGGCACGGGCCTCGAGCCAGGTGAGCAGCAGCCGCACGCCGTAGCCGGTCGGGCCGCGTGATTCGTGCGGCCGGTCGGCCGGCGCCCACGCCGTGCTCGCCACGTCGAGGTGCCCCCAGCGATAGCCCTTCGCGAAGCGGGCCAGGAAGCTCGCGGCGACCGAGGCCGCCCCCTCCGGCCCCGCGGAGTTCACGAGGTCGGCCACGTCGCTCCTCAAGCTCTCGGTGTAATCGCTCCACAGCGGCATCCGCCAGAGTCTCTCGCCGCTCTCGGCCGCCGCGGTCTCGAGCTCGCGGGCGAGCGCATCGTCGGCGGTGAACAGTCCGGCGGCGAACGGGCCGAGCGCGAGCCGGATCGCGCCGGTGAGCGTGGCCACGTCGACGACGACCTCGGGCCGATAGCGCCGCGCGTAGCACAGCGCGTCGGCGAGCAGCAGGCGGCCCTCGGCGTCGGTGTTCGTGACCTCGATCGTGGTGCCGTCCATCGCGCGCACCACGTCGCCCGGCTTGAACGCCGCGCCGCCGGGCATGTTCTCGGCGGCCGGGATCAGTCCGACCACGCTGAACGGGAGGTCGAGCGACGGCAGCGCCGCGAACACCCCGAGCACCGCCGCGGCGCCGGACATGTCGTACTTCATGTTCGCCATGCTGTCGCGCGGCTTGAGGCTGATGCCGCCGGTGTCGAACGTCACGCCCTTTCCGATCAAGACGATCGTCGCCGCCTCCGGGGCGGCCGCCGTGCCCCGCGCCCTCGCGGCCGGGCGCGCAGCCGGCGCGGCCGTGGCGCCCCGCGCCTTGGCGCTCGCGGTCGAGCGTGTGCTCCCGGGATCGCGCTCGATCACGATCAAGCGCGGAGGATGGATCGAGCCGCGGCCGACCGCGAGCACGGCGCCGGCCCCGAGCTCTTCCATCTCGCCCACGCCGAGGACCCTCGCGCGCGCGCCGCCTGCGCGAGCCACTTCCAGTGCGGTTTGCGCCAGCCCCTCGGGCGTCAGGTCCTGGCCGGGCGTGTTCGCCAGATCACGCGTTTCGCACACCGCCCGTCCCCACTGGGCGCCGCGGTCGGCCGCCGCACGCACCGCCGAGAGCTCGTGCGCCCCGGAGACCACGATCTGGACGCGCTCTAGCGGCGCGGGTCCAGGCTCGCCGCGATAGCGCGTGAACCGGTGCGGCCCGAGCATGACTCCCTCGGCCAGCGCTTGCACGGAGCGCTCGGGCCCGATCGAGTCGTCGGCCACGAGCGGCATCGCCAGGGTGCGGGCGCCGAGCTCGCGCGCCCGGCGCGCCGCGACCGCGGCGGCCTGGCGCAGGCGGTGGGGGGTGGCCTCTTCCCGCGCGCCGAGCCCCACGACGAGCACGCGGCGCGGGCGCCCCGCGACGGGATGCAGCAGCGCCGTTTCGAGAAATCGGCCGGCGAAATCGCCGGAGCGCATCAGCGCGGAGACGAGTTCGCGGCTGCCGCGGTCCGCCGGGCGCCGGAGCGACCCCGCCGAGGTCTCGCGCTCAAAGACCGGGAGCACGACCACATCCGCCGATGCGGCGCCGATTTCGCCGCGACGGACCACGATGTCCATTGCGTGCCCTCCGGACGCTATTGGTTCTTGCACGATGCCGCCCGAGCGAAACCTAACCGATCGTGCAGCGGTTGAAAAAATGCCGGTCGATCGGCCGTTATCCAGGCCTCGGTCCGGCATCTTTTGCACAGACCGGACGTCTCACCCCCGCACGCGAACGCAAAGTGCCTTGAACCATGTGGGGCGCCAAGGCATTCTCCAGGCCTGGTTGAACGCGGCGCCTCGACAGGGAAGTCGCCTCACCCGGTCGGTACGGATGATGCTTGCTTCGGGCGTTCCCTCCGTGCCTTGTGCAAGAAAGTAACGGCAAGGACAAGCCAATCGAAGCCGCGGCCCCGCTTCGCGCGGGGCAACCATGACCGGTCCTGTCGGCCGGCAAGAACAGGAGGTCCTCATGCGTCGTGTGTTCCTCGCATTCGCTGTCGTGCTCGCCCTTGGCGCCGTGGCCATCGGCTGTGCCAAGAAGAGTCAGACCGCCTCGTCGGAGACATCGAGTGACAGCCTGCTCGCGACCAATCCGGTCGAGCAGCCACAGGGCAACCTGACACCCCAGCAGCAGTACCAGCCCAACCAGGAGCAGCAGCAGACGCCGCCCACGCCGGCGCCCACGGCCAGCGAGACGCCGCACACGGCGAAGGCTGCGAAGCCGCATCACACCTCGAAGCCGTCCAGCTCGCCTTCGTCCGAGCCGGTGGAGTCCCGCGGCGCCACGCTCGCCGCCGGAACGCCGATCGAGGTCACGGTGAGCACGCCGATCTCGACCGACAAGGCGCAGGTCGGCGACACCTGGACCGGCGAGGTCAAGGACAACGTGATCGTGGGCAACACGGTGGTTATCCCGAGCGGCAGCACGGTGAGCGGCGTGGTCAACGCGGTCCAGCCTGCACAGAGGGGCACAAAGGCCTCGCTGTCGCTCGCGGTCAAGTCGATCTCGGTGAACGGCCGGGAGCACATGGTGTCGGCGAGCACCGAGCCGATCGTGGCGGGCTCGCCTCGCGCCCGTAACCTGGGCGCGATGGCGGGCGGTGCGGCGGCCGGTGCGCTGATCGGCAAGGCGGTGGGCGGCGGCGGCAAGGGCGCCTTGATCGGCGGCCTGATTGGCGGCGCTGCGGCCGGCGCCGGAGTCGCTGCCTCGAAGGGCTACCAGGTCGTCGTGAAGGAAGGCACGACGATCACATTCTCGGTCAACGAGGCCGTGACGGTGAAATCGTAGACGGGGGCAGGCTGCCCCAAGCGTGACGCGCGGGCGTCCGGCGGTGCCGGGCGCCCGTTTGCTTTTCTTCGTGCTCATGAAGGGGCCGGCGTTGGGGCGCCGGCTTTCTGCGCACCCGGCTTTGCGGCGCGCCGGCCCTCCGCGGCCAGCGGTGATGGCGGAGTACATGCCGTAGAACCGGCAGTAAGCAGTAATAAGGGCTCCGGACAGCGAACGGCCGCGGCGAGTGCAATCGCCGCGCCCTTCGTACGTCACGACCGGCGGGTCACTCCCCCTGCTCGCGCCGGCGATTGCGGAACAGCTCCGCCCACTCCTCGATCTCCTTCTTCGACAGCGTCGTGGGCTTCTCGGTCTCACCCCCGGCGCCGGGACCGAGCGCGCTCGCGAGGAACAGATCGGAGAGGGCGATGTCCGCGCCCATGGCGCGCGCATGACGCGCGATCTCGAGATCGGCGGTCACCACGGTCAGGCGCTCGACCTTCTCCACCCGCTCCTCGACGAGCCGGCGGATCACGTCGTCGGCGGTCTCGGGCGGCCGGGAGAAGCGCACTTCGACGCGGCTGGAGTGCTGGTCGCGGCCGCCGCCGCCGGCGCCGTCGAACACCACGATGAACTGCGTGTCGCCGGCGCTGAACGCCCACGACAGCAGATTGAGCAGCTTCTCGCGCGCCTGCTCGAGCGTGCGGTCGGGCGCGGGTCGCAGCGCGGGGGTGCGATGGATGAGGTTGTAGCCGTCGACGATGATGAGGCGTTCGACCATTCCCAAGTCCGATGCCGGGGCAAGCGCCCGGCGCGACTCAGGGCGCTCCGCCGGTGACGGTGTGCACGATGACGCCGTTCTCGCCGACCGCCCAGCCGCGCGCCGAGTCGACGAAGAATACATCCTTGAGCCGCGAGCCGGTATTCGCCACCTGGGGCTGCCACGAGGCGCCGCCGTCATCGCTGCGCAGCACCGCGCCCGCCAGGTTGTAGCCCACGACGTAGCCCACGCCGGCGGTGGGAAAGCACACGGCGCGCAGATCGTAGAGCGACCCGGCGTTGCCGAGCTGCCACGTGGCCGAGTCGGCGGCGGCGGCCGTGCGCAACGTGACGCCCGCGGCGCCGGCGGCGTTCGCCAATGCGGCCGATAGGCGCCACACCCCACGCAGCGGCTGCGATGTCAGCGACGGCTGCACCGTGTACCAGGTGAGCCCGCGGTCATGCGTCCCCAGGATCACGCCGTTGTCGCCGACGGCCCACCCGTCGCGCGTGCCGGCGAACGACACCGAGTTCAGGTCGAACCCGGTCGGTGTCAGTTGCTGCCACGAAGTGCCGCGATCGAACGTGCGCAGGATCACGCCGTGGCCGCCGACGACCCAGCCGGTGTCGCGCGTCGCGAACCACACGTCCGTCAGGTTCTCGGTGGTGCCGAGGTTGAGGAGCCGCGACCAGCTCGCGCCGCCGTCGGTGGTATGGAGCACGGTCCCGCTGCCGCCCGCGACCCAGCCTTCGGTGGTCCCGGTGAACCACACAGAGGCGAGCGTCGAGGCCGAACCGCTGGTCTCCTGGCTCCAGGTACTACCGCCGTCCGTGGTGTGCAGGATCCTGCCCCCGTCGCCGACCGCCCAGCCGTCGGCGCCGTTCGCGAGGAAGAACACGCCGCTCAATGTCGTCGCCACGTCGCTCGTCTGCGTGAACCACCCGCGCCGGGCAGCGATCACGATCACGGTCGCGCTGTCGCTCGCGGCACCGGAGGTCACGCGCACCACACCCGAACCCTCGGCCATGCCCACGACGCGCCCTGACGGATCCACGGTGAACACCTGGGCGTTGGAGCTCGAGAAGTGCAGGTTCGCCGAGATGACGTTGCCGCCGCTGTCGAACGCCGTCACCGAGAAGCGGAACGCGGAGCCGATCGAGACCGTCGCGGTGTCGGGGGTCATCGCGAGCGAATCCGCATTGGGGAGGAGCGTGATCGGAGAGGTCGGGGGATTCGTGCCGCATCCCCAGGCCAGCAACGTCGCGCCGAGCGCGGCGAGCATCGGGATCGTGGACCGGTTCATGGAACGTGAGTCCTTGGGTCCTGACACCAGGTCCGGGCGTTCACGGCCGGGGCGTGAACCGGCCGCGACGCCGGGGGAGGCAAGCCGCTGCTCGAGCGACGCACCTTGGATGTGGGAGTCACTATGGCGAGAAGCAATACAGGGGCCAGCCCCGCGGACGGCGTAAGTCCAATTGCCGTATGCAGGCCAGGAGTCGGCCCTGGCTTCGGGGCGACTCCGTTCTCTGCGCATTGCGGCGGCAGTGGTGCGGAACAAGCCGGAACCGTGAAGCGGCCGGGGCACGAGCGGCACGGAGCCGCGGTGAACCCCGACCATGGCAGCGGGCAATCGCCGGATGGTGCCGCCTCCAAAGGGCCGTTGGGTTGCGTGTCAACGAGCGGGCAGCGTTCGTCGGCGAGGAGGCCGCGCCGGGCGTCCACAGGAGCCGGGGCGTTTGTCGCGAGCGCCTTCGTATTCTACGCTGCCGGATTCAATTGCAGCCCGGTCGCGCCTGCCGGCGCGACGGCTGCCGGCCGATGCGTCCCCGCATCCTCTCCCCTACGCGAGAAGCACATGCTCCAAGTCCACGAAGTCCTGAAGAGCTACGACGGACGCGCGGTCGTGAATCGGGTCTCGTTCGAGGTCCGCGCCGGCGAGATCTTCGCGCTGCTCGGCCCGAACGGGGCCGGCAAGACCACGCTGATCCGCATGATCACCGATATCCTGAAGCCCGATTCGGGGACGATCCGCTTCGAGGGGCAGCCGATCGGCGCCGAGAACCGGCAGCGGATCGCCTACCTCCCCGAGGAGCGCGGGCTGTACAAGCGGTCGAAGGTCGGCGAGGTTATAGAATACTGGGGGACGCTCAAGGGGCTCACGCGGGCGGCCGCGCAGCGCGAGGCGAAGGAGCTGCTCGCGCGCGTCGAGCTCTCGGAATGGACCGACAAGCAGGTGCAGGCGCTGTCGAAGGGCATGCAGCAGAAGCTGCAGCTCTGCACGGCGCTCATCGGCGGCCCGCGGCTCCTGATCCTCGACGAGTCGTTCAGCGGGCTCGATCCGGTCAACGTGCAGCTTCTCGAGGACATCCTGTCCGAGCGCCGCGCCGGCGGCGTCACCGTCCTGCTCTCGACTCACCAGATGAACAAGGTCGAGGAGCTGTGCGACCGCGCCCTCATGATCAACAAGGGACACATGGTGCTCTACGGTCCGGTGCGCGAGATCCGGCGCGCCCACGCCGACCACGCGATCATGGTGCGTGCCCAGGGAGAGCTCGACGGCCTGCCCGGAGTCCGCCGGGTCGAGCAGGTCAACGGCGACAAGAAGCTGGTCCTCGAGCCCCAGGCGACCGCGGGGTCCGTGCTGCGGGCGATACTCGACCGCGGTGTCGATGTGGAATCGATGAACATGGCCGAGCTGCCGCTGGAGGACGTCTTCATCAAGGTGGTGCGTGAAGGGCTGGGGCTCGATCACGGCCGCAGCGAGATCGAGCCGGACGCGCTGGCCGCCGTCGCGGAACGTGCGCGATGAACTGGCGGCAGGTGTTCACGATCGCGCGGCGCGAGTACCGCGCGACCGTGCGGCGCAAGGCGTTCCTGTTCACCGCGATCGGAACGCCGGCTTATTTCGCCCTGGTGATGTACATCTCGCTGGGTCCGGGCGCGAAGGAGAAGCTCTCGACGCTGAGGGAGTTCACGGCGCTGGGCGTCGTGGACTCCACGGGTCTCTATCGCGAC
>VBOS01000029.1:17665-31899 GCA_005893185.1 Candidatus Eiseniibacteriota bacterium | reverse complement strand
GCTCGGAGCACCGCTGCCGCCGCAGATCGTGCGGACCCACGTGCAGTTCTTTCCCGACATGCCGGCGGCCGAGAAGGCGCTGCGCCGCGGCGACCTCAACCAGGTGCTGGTGATTCCGGCGGATTACTTGGTGCGCGGAAAGCTGCGCCGCTACGCCCGCTCCTCCAACCTGTTCTCGAGCGCCGACGGCCGGCCGATTTCGGCGTGGCTGGTCGAGGGGCTCGCGGGCAGGGGTCTGGATTCGATACGCACGGCGCGCATCTCGCGGCCGACGCTGGGCATGGACCTCTACGCGCTCAACCGCAACGGGGTGTTCGAGCTCAAGGACGACCGGCGCGAGCTGGTGGACTTCATGCTGCCGCTCGCGTTCGCGATGCTGCTGGGCTTGAGCATCACGGTGGGCGGCCAGTACCTGCTCACCGGGGTGGCGGAGGAGAAGGAGTCGCGCATCCTGGAATCGATCCTGTGCACGGTGACGCCCGAGGAGCTGCTTGGCGGCAAGCTCGTCGGACTGGGTGCGGCGGGGCTCACGCTGGTCGGGATCTGGGTGGCGATGGGGATCCCGGTGTTCGGCGCCGGGGCGGTGCTCGCGAAAGCCACGCTTCCGGCGGGGATCGCGTTCATCGCGCTCGCCTACTTCCTGCTTGCGTACTTGTTCTACGGCAGCCTGATGACCGGCATCGGCTCGGTCACGAACAACATGCGCGAGGCGCAGCAGTTCGGCGTGTGGTTCTCGTTCCTCAATTTCGCGCCCGTGATCGGCATGACGCTGATCCTCGCGCGTCCCGGCGGTCCGGTGGCGACGATCATGTCGCTGTTTCCGCCCACGGCTGCGACCGCGATGATGCTGCGGCTGATGGCGCCGTCCTCGGTGGTGCCGGCATGGCAGATCGGAATCTCCCTGACGCTGCTCCTCCTGGCGGCGTGGCTCGCGCTCGCGTTCTCCGCCCGGGTGTTCCGCATCGGGCTTCTGATGTACGGGAAGACCCCGAACCTGCCCGAGATTCTTCGGTGGGCGGGACGGAAGTGAGCCAGGGTGACGGCGTTACGACGAAGAGCTTCATGACGGTCCCTTGACGTTCCGGGCCCGGCGCCGGGCCATCCAACACGTTGCATGCAAAATGGCCATTGGTGCCCGCACTGTTGCAAGCTGCCGACGGATTTCTTGCCCGCAGGATTGGTTAGGGAATTACAACGCGAGGCGAGTCCCGTCGGGAACGGGACTTGCGTGTAGCTGAAAGGCAGCCGGCACTTGCCCGGCCCCCCAAACGACTTCAAGAGCCTGCCGGCGCGCAGTAAAGATCCGGGTCCGAGAGACCCCTGACGCCGGCAGCATGGAAACGAGAGGACAAGGCACCAAGCGCTAGGTCGTCGTTTCCCTCTTGAGCCGCGGACGTGATCGTCCGCGAAAACGGGATCGCCCGGTCCATGGCCGGGCGCTTTCGTTTGGGGGCGGACGCCCCGGCGAAGCCGCGCCGGCCCGCGTTCCGGTTCCGCCTCGCGTTCGCGCCGCGCATCGGCCGGAAGCGAGAGCGTGCGGCCGCAGCCTTCTGCGTGCGTGCTCCACCCCGCGCCGCACCGTCGCGGCCCTCCGCTTGCGCCACCTAGCCCCAAGCCACACAATCCGCTTGCGTATGCGCCAGCTCAGGCTGGGACTAGCCCAGCTCAATCCCACCGTCGGCGACCTGGACGGCAATTTCGCCAGGGCCGTGTCCACCCTCGGCCGGGCGCGCGAGCTGGGCGTCGACGTCCTCGCCATCCCGGAGATGTTCGTCACCGGGTACCCCCCCGAGGACCTGCTGCTCAAGCCTTCGTTCATCGAGCGCACGATCGAGCGGACACGCTTGCTCGTTCCTCACTGCCGTGGCTTGACGGTCGTGGTCGGCACCGTGGAGCGCGATTTCGACCTCTACAACGCCGCGGCCGTGCTCCACGACGGGCAGTGGATCGGCACCTACCGCAAGCGCTACCTGCCCAACTACGGCGTGTTCGACGAGAACCGCTACTTCATGCCGGGCACGAAGAACCCGGTGTTCGTCCGCGGCGGCACCGTGATCGGCGTCAACATCTGCGAGGACATCTGGTACCCGGGCGGACCGGTCGAGGACCAGGTGCTGCGGGGCGGCGCGGAGATCGTGATCAACGTGTCCGCGTCTCCGTATCACGCCGGCAAGGCCCAGCAGCGGCGTCGCATGCTGTGCACGCGGGCCGCCGACAACCTGGCCATCGTGTGCTACGTCAACCTGGTCGGAGCGCAGGACGAGATCGTCTACGACGGCTGCAGCCTGATCGTCGACGAGCAGGGGCATCGGTGTTCAGCGCCCGCTTGCACGACCCGCGCCTGCGCAAGGGGCGCGCGCTCGAGACCGGCGAGCCGGCGGCGCGCGTCGAGCTGCCGCTGCCCGCCGGGCCGGGGCGGGACCCGGCGCCGGTGGCGGGCGCCGGGGGCCCGGGCAACGGCGGCACGGTGACCGCGGTGTGGACCAAGCCGGCGCTCGAAAGCAGGCCGGCGCTCGCGCCGCGGGAGCTGGTGCCGGAGGTCTACGACGCCCTGGTGCTCGGAACCCGCGACTATGTCGTCAAGAACGGCTTCGAGAAGGTCGTGCTCGGGCTTTCGGGCGGCGTCGACTCTTCCTTGTGCGCCTGCGTGGCGGTCGACGCGATCGGCGCCGAGAACGTCGTGGGAGTGTTCATGCCTTCGCCCTACACGTCCGCCGCGTCGCGGGAAGACGCCCAGGCGCTGGCGCACGCACTCGGGATCCGGTGGTACGAGATCTCGATCCGCGAGGTGTTCGACTGCTATCTGGAGGCGCTGCGCACGCCGTTCGAGGGGTATCCAGGCCCGCATTCGCGGCACCTACCTGATGGCGCTGTCCAACAAGTTCGGATGGCTGGTGCTCACCACCGGCAACAAGAGCGAGCTGTCGGTCGGCTACAGCACGCTGTACGGCGACATGGCGGGCGGATTCGCGGTGCTGAAGGACGTCTACAAGACGATGGTGTTCCAGCTCGCGCGGCGCCGCAATCAGGGCTCGGGTCCGCCGCCGATTCCCGAGCGCACGCTCTCGCGGCCGCCCACCGCCGAGCTCAGACCGGACCAGACCGACCAGGACACACTGCCGCCGTACGCGGTGCTGGACCCGATCCTGCGCATGTACGTCGAGGAGGACCGCTCGGTGAGCGAGATCGCGGAGCTCGGCTACGAGCGCGAGCTGGTCCGCCGGGTGATCCGGATGGTGGACCTCGCGGAGTACAAGCGGCGGCAGAGCCCGCCCGGCGTGAAGATCACGCCCCGCGCGTTCGGCAAGGATCGCCGGCTGCCGATCACGAATCGCTGGTAGTTTAAGATCTTCGCCGGGTCGGGAGACCGCACAGCAACTCTTCCAGGGGGGAATGAAAATGTCCGATCGAATCGTGCTCGTGACCGGGGCCACGGGCAGGCAGGGCGGCGCCGTGGCCCGCTCGCTCGTGGGCAAGGGGTTCAAGCTGCGGGGGATGACCCGGAAGCCCGAGGGAGAACCGGCCAAGGCGCTCAAGGTGCTCGGCATCGAAGTGGTGCGCGCCGATCTCGACGACGCCGACTCCGTGGCCAAGGCGCTCGATGGAGCGTGGGGTGTGTTCGCCGTCCAGAACACCTGGGAAGCCGGGGTCGAGCGAGAGGAGCAGCAAGGCAAGCGCCTCGCCGAGCTGGCTCGTAGCAAGGGAGTCCAGCACTTCGTGTATTCGTCCGTGGCCTCGGCCCACCGCAAGACGGGGATCCCGCATTTCGACAACAAGTGGCGAGTCGAAGAGGTGGTGCGGCGGCTCAAGTTCCCCTCGCATGCCATCCTGCGGCCGGTGTTCTTCATGGAGAACCTGTTCACGCCGTCATTCTTGATGGGCGACCGGCTGGTCGCGGCGCTGAAGCCCACCACGCCGCTGCAGATGGTGGCGGTCGACGACATCGGTCGGGTCGGGGCGCGACTGTTCACCGACAGCGAGGAGCTGGAGGGGCGCGAGATCGACTTGGGGGGCGACTCGGCGACGATGGTCCAGGCGGCCCAGGCCCTGAGCCGCGGGCTCTCGAAGCCGATCCGCTTCGTCGAGATCCCGATCGCCGAGGTCCGCAAGAACAGCGAGGACGTCGCGCGCATGCTGGAGTGGTTCGAGCGGGTGGGCTACAACGCCGACATCCCGGCGCTCGAGCGCGAGTTCGGCAAGCTCACCAAGCTCGAGGAGTGGGCGGCGAGGGCGGTCCACGCGTAACGGGCTTGGGCGGCGAGCACCTGCAAGACGGCCGGGCCCCCTCTCGCGGAGGCCCGGCCTCTTCTGGATCCAGAAAATGCGGCTTACACGCCGCCGTCGATCGTGAGCATGATGGAGCCGTCCTCGACCTTGATGGTGTAGACGCCCTGGGTGCCGAACGCGTAGATCGTGAACACGCCGTCGCCCTTGGCTTCGTGGATCAGGATGGCCTTGCCGGCGGAATTGAACAGGCGCGCCGACTCGTCCCAGTCGACCGTGTGCACCGAGCCGGTCGCTCCGATGCTGCCGGACCACATGAGCGTTCCGTTGGCCTTCACCTGCGCGATCGTCGTGTAGCTCGTCGCGTCGGGCGTGATCCAGATCTCGACGCTTCCGGCCCCGCCGGCGATGTTCGTGAACTTGCCGACCACCGCCGCGTCGCTCAAGCCATTCAAGTTGTCCTTGTGCTTCCGATAGTCCGGGATCGTGTTGAGGTCCACGGGAATGCGCTCGAGCAGGGTCGAGCCCGAGTCGATGGTGAACGGGCTGGGCAGGTCGAAATGCGTGAACACCTGGGCCTGGGTCATGAAGCACCCGCTCGCGACCAGCGCGCACACGCCCACGGCGGGCAGCAGAATTCTAGGCTTGAGCATTCGTAAGCTCCTCACGGAACCGGCGGGAACTTGAGCAGGCCGTACGAGACGCCGACGGTCAGATTGGCCCACTTGCGGGAAGATTCGGAGTTGTCCGGCTCCAGCAGCGCCGACAGCTCGCCGCGCACGTGGATCGCGATCTTGATCACCGGCGGCGAGAAGCCGAGCCCGAGCCCGAAGTTGTACTGCGTGCTCGAGGCGTCGAGCCCGGGGCGCTTGGCCGTTGCCGAACCGATCCCGACGAACGGATACATCTGCAGGCCGGTCCCGAACATGAGCATCGCGTTCGCCCCGAACGACGTGACGTCGATGCCGCTGCGGGTGTAGCTGATGCCGTTCACGTCCTGGTTCTTGTCGCCGCCGTTCGTCTTGGCGAAGTAGGGCTCGATCGTGAGCAGCGGGACGACGCTCACCGGAACCCGGATGCCGAAAGTGGCGCCCGAGCCATTGTCGGCCTGGACGATCGGGACGCTCGTGCCGCCGAACGCGCCGATGCCGATGCTGGCGGCACTAGCGCTGCCCGCGAGCGTCACGATCGCGAGCGTGACGAGGCACACGCTGAGCTTCTTCATGCGTCGACCTCCTGTGCAACCGATCGCGGCGGCTCAGGCCCCGCGACCGTGGGGTGGGGAACAATTGGGGCGCTCGAAACGCAGGGCGCAGGGCCCCGCGCCGGCGTGGGCGGCGGGTTCGAAATGTGAATGCTTCGCAGCCTGCATGCGGCGACTACTGGAGGACCCGTGCCGCGACGATGCTGGCGCCGCAGTAGCGGGCCAGCAGGGCGGCGATGTGCTCGAGCGTCGCCGACAAGTGCTGCGCGGCCCGCTCCAACGGGCAGAACAGCACGACCAGGAGCTGGCGCGTGTCCGGGCCCACCGCGGTGCGAGTGGAGTCCGAGGTCGGTGCTCCGAACGGCCCGTCATCGTCTGCCAGGAGCAGCCGGCCGGACAGGTGCACGTGCTGTTTGCGGATCCCAGGGTAGCCCTCGCTGTCGCGGCCGACGCGCACGTGGATCGTGCCGTGCACGGTTCCGCGATCATAGAGGCCGAGCGGGACCTGATGCTCGAGTGAGCACAGGTTGCACACGTCGACGGCCGCGTTCACCGCCGGCAGTCCCTTGCCCTGCAGCACGCGCCGCAGCAGCGCCTCGCTGCTCGGGCGATGCTTGGTGGGATCGATGTCGAGCTGGTGGAACAGAGCGCGGGTCTCGGCCACCCCGGGGATATCGGCAGGCTGCTTGCCCGAGTACAGCGACATCAGCCGCTCGATCACGCGGTCGCGCTCGGCCAGGTATTCCGCGGGAAGCACACCGAGCTTCACGTCTTCGGCTTCCAGGGCGCCGATCGACAGCACCCCGCGCAGCGACTCCTCCACAGCCAGCCTGAGGCCGTGGCTGTGCGCTTGCAACGACATGTCGTCCCCTGATTCCCGAGCCTCTGGATGGGCGGCGGGAAGTCCCTTTCCAGCCCGAACTCGGATGACGCGAGGTCATCCGAACGTTAGCCAAGTCCTATGTCAACGCCGCCCACCCTTGCAGGTGCATCGCTGGGGCCTGCGTCGCACCGCATTGCCGTGCGGTGCCGCTCGCGATCGACTCGCCGGCGCCGTGCAAGCGCCGACGAAGCGTTGTTCGAGCCGGAAAGCGTGGCCGGCACCATAGCGTGAACTCGCGCGAGGCACCAAGAAAAAATCCGGCGCCGCGAATGTTTTTTTTGGAGGCGCCCGGTGCCCGTTTCGAACTTCGATGTGGTAACGAGAGTTGCACCGAGCGAGCGGTGCGCACGTTTGATAGCACCACACATCGCTGCGGCATCGGGCGTTTTCTGAAAACGCGCCCGCGAGCCCGTGACCGGCGTGGGCGATTTCGCCCATCGCGAGACGATCAGGATCCGGTCGCGGGCTCGGGCTCGGCGTCCAGCGGGGGCAGGCGGCGCTCCACCGACACGACGCGATAGCGCTTGCGCTGCGCGCCCTCGCCGATCTCGACGTCGTCGCCGATCGAGCGCCCGACGAGCGCGCGGCCCACCGGCGCCTGGAACGACACGACGTGCGCGCCGTGGTGGTGCTCCTCTTCGCCGAGGATCCAGTACGTCACCACCTCGTCGTCGCCTTCCAGCACGACTTCGGTCCCGACGCCGGCGATCCCGTCCTTGAACGCGATGTCGTCCACGAACCGCGCGCGTGCCAGCCGGAGCTGGAGCGAAGCCACGAGCTTGCTGACGTTCGCCTGCTTGAGCTTCGCCGAGTGGTATTCGGCGTTCTCCTTGAGATCGCCGAGCTCGCGCGCCTTCTGAATCGCTGCCGGAATCGTGGTGCGGAGCTCGCGCTCCAGGCGCTCGAGCTCCTTGCGCAGCCGCTCGAACGTCGCGCGCGTCATCACCGGCAGGTCGACGTCTTCCGAGAGCTGGCCCACGCCGTCGAACATGCGCTCGGTGCGCTGCGCCCGCACGCGGCGCACCAGCTCCGCCTCCTCGGCCAGCCCGAAGCGCTCCGCCGCCTCGAGCGCCGGGAACATGTAGCGGTCGCTGGAGCGCCACTGGCGAAGCAAGATCCGCACCGTGAGCCGGATCTCCTCCGGGCAGGGCCGCCCGCGCAGCACGGCGTCGAACGCGCCGCCCACCTCGAGCCAGCGCAACACCTTGTCGGCGGTCGACGGCTTGGGACGCTCCTCGATCAGCGCCAGCGCGGCACAGAACAGGCGCCACGGCTCCGGCCCCTCCGGAGGCCGCGCCAGCTCCTCGTCGATCAAGCGGAGCGCGGCGCCCGGATAGCGCGTCGCGTGCGCCAGCAGCGTGCGCCGCAGCTCGGCGCGCCCGCGCGCGTCCTGGTGCTCCAGCATCCGCTCGGCTTCGACGCGAACCGCGGCGAAGCGTGAATCGAGCGCCGACAGGATCGCGTCGGCGTCGTGCGACGCGCGCAGCAGCGCGAGCTGCTCGTCCTCGCCCGGCAGATCGGACAGCGCGAGGCCCTGGTCCCACAGCGTCTTCAGCACCGCGGTCCATTCAGCGGCGCGCTCCGGGAACCAGCGGGCGAAGAACAGGCCGGCCCGCGCCCGGTCCACGCGGTCACCGTCCTCGTCCAGCACCGCCCGCTTGATGTACTTGCCGAAGCGTCGCGCCAGCGCCGAGTCGGCGTGCGGATGCTGCGACAGGAACTTCCGCAGCGTCCCGAGGTTCTGCTTCACGGGCTTGCGCGGCTCGAGCGCCGGCAGCGGCCCTGCATCGGCCTGCACCGCGACACCCTCGGGGGCCACGCGGTAGCTCTGCTCGAACGCCCGCGACGAGTCGATGCGCGGATCCTTGTCGGCCGCGGCGCGCGCCTTGCGCCAGAACACGTTCCAGTCCTTGGCCGGCACGAGCTGCGAACCGACCAGGAACACCTTGAGCTTCGTCGCGTCCGCCGCGCCGCCGAGCGCGTACAGCGCCCTCAGCACGACGTCGGCTGGCGCCTGCGAGCGCAGGCGGGCGAGCCCTTCGGGGTCGGTCGCCGCGAGCAGCCTCAAGTCGTCGTCGGGCAGCGCCGTGAGCGAGCGGCGCGCTGCGACGATCGGCATGCGGTGGTCCTTCGAGCGGGCGAAGTCGATCCACACGGTTTCGGCGTCGTTGGCCGTGACCCGACCCGCGCCGAACGAGCTGTGGTGCACCGCGCGGCCCGGAGGCAGCGCCGCGATCGCGTCGAAACGCTCCAGCGCTTGGAGCAGCGGCTGCGCCGGATCGGCCACCCCCGAGATCTCGAACACGGGCGTGGGCTCCGGCAGCAGGCGCCCCGGCCCCTGCCGCAGACTCTCGACCAGCATGGGCCGGAACCGCTCGGCGGCCACCGGGCCCAGCTTCTCGAGCGTGCGCGTCACCATCTTGCGGACGGCATCGAGCACGTCTCCGGCGTGGCCGGCTTGGGCGAGCGCCGGGAACGCGATCCCAAGCAGTTGCGACAGGTCCGCGCCGGCGCCCTGCTCGACGAGGAGCGGCAGGGTGTGCACGAGACGCACGAGCCCGTCGTGCTCCTCGTGCTCCACGAACTCGAGCGCCGCCTCCTCCAGCCCCGCGTAGCGCCGCTCCTGCGCGAACCTTTCCAGCAGCTCGGCGAGCATGGCGCGGCGCTCGGATCCGCGTCCCGCTTCGCCCAGCCGGATCGCGAGCGTGAGGCCCACGTCCAGATCATCGGGGATGATCGCCCACGCGCGTTGCAGCGCCTCGATGCGCTGCGGGTCTAGCTTCAGGGCTTCGTGCGCCGCGACCAGCAGGTGCGCCGCCGCCCCCGACTCTTCGACCTCCAGCGCCCGCTCCGCCACCACGGCCAGCGCCTCCCACTGGCCGGTGCTCGCCAGCTTGTCGCCCAGCGCGAGCAGCGTCTGGTGCGCGCGCTCCATCTCGCCGTTCAGCCGGCACGCCTGGGACAGCAGGTACGCGACGCCGTGCGATGCGCCGCCCTGCCGCATGCGCGCCGCACACTCGTCCCGCAACTGGGGAAGCTGCCGGTCGCGGGCGGCCTCCTGCGCCACCGCGTCCAGGCGCGCGAACGCGTCGGCCGAAAGTTGTGCCGCTTCGTCGCCGCGGAGAATGGGAGGAAGGGTGTCTCGGATCGCCATTCGGGTCGAAGTCGTCCAATCGGAGAAATGGTCGCCCATGATGGCCCAGCGCGGCTCGCCTGGCAAGCCCGCAGGGATCCCGTCTGGATGCGACACGATTATGTCCTCCCCTAACTGCAACGTAAAAGTGTCCCCCCATGGGACACCTCACGATGAGCAGCAAGGAAGCCCGGCGGCCGGGTCTGGTGCAGGCCGCATTGGCAGGGAAGGTCACGAATGCTGAGGGAGCTCGAGCTCTGGGGCTTGGCGTCCGGCAGTTCCGCCGGCTCAAGGCGGCCTACCGACGCGCCGGGGTTGAGGGGCTCCTGCATGGGAACCGGGGGCATCGTGCTCCCAACCGACTCTCGGACGCTGATCGGGAGCGGATCATGGAACTGATCACGGACAAGTACGCGGGATTGAACGACAGCCATCTGACCGAGAAGTTGCGCGAGCTCGAGGAACTCGCAGTCTCGCGGGAGACGGTGCGGCGTTTGCGGCAGGCGGCCGGGATCGCCCCGGTGCGTCGCCGGCGTGCCCCCAAGCATCGCCGCCGCCGTCTGCGCGAGGCGCGCCGCGGGGCGCTGGTCTTGGTCGATGCCAGCGAGCACCACTGGTTCGGCGAGCAGGCTCCGCGCGGGAACCTGCTCGGCGCCTTGGACGACGCGACCGGCGAAATCCTGGCGCTGCAGTTCCGCTCCGACGAAGACCTGCATGGCTACACTCAGGTGCTCCAGCGCCTCATCACCGCCCACGGGCTTCCGTGCAGCCTCTACGGCGACCGGCTCGGCGTGTTTGTCCGCAACGATGACCATTGGACTCTCGAGGAAGAGCTCGCCGGTCAGCAGTCCCCGACCCAGTTCGGCCAGATGCTCGCCGAGCTGGCGATCGGTTACATCGCCGCCCATAGCCCGCAGGCCAAGGGCCGGATCGAACGCCTGTGGGAAACCCTGCAAGATCGCCTGGTCCAGGAGCTGCGCCTGCGCCAGATCACCACCGTCGCCGCGGCCGCGGCCTACCTGCCGGAGTTCATCGCCGACCACAAGCGGCGCTTCGCCCAGCCCGCCCGTGACACCGCCTCCGTTTGGCGTCGTCCTCCACGCGACCTCGATCGCATCCTGGCCTGCCGCTACTCGCGGGTCGTGGCGCGCGACAATACCGTCACCGTGCCGGGCCGCTGGATCCAGATCCCGCCCGGCCCGCGCCGGCGTTCCTGGCATTCCTGTCGCGTCGAGGTGCGGGAGCGGCTGGATGGCCTGCTGCAAGTGTTCCATCACGACCAGCTGATCGCCGAGCAGGCCTGGGTCCAACCCGGCTTCATCCTGGTGCCGCGCAGCTCGGCCACGCCGCGACGGCGCACCCAGCTCGGAATCGACCTCCCAGGATCGCGCCAGAAGCCCGATCGCCCCGCGCCACGACTCAAGACTCGTCTCCGCAAACCCGGCATCGGCCATTACACCCATAGGCGAAAGCCCAAGCGCGATCATCCATGGAACCACGAACCCGGGCCGGAAACGGCGCCGGCAGGGGGGACATAATCGCGTTGCAGTTAGGCGGTCATTTTCGCGTTGCAACGACAGCCGTACCTGCCGTACCTGCCGTACCTGCCGTACCTGCCGTACCTGCCGCCGTTCCTGCCGCCGTACCTGCCGCCGTACCGCGCGCCGTGCCGCGCCGGATGGCCACACCGCGCCGAACTGCCGCCGGCGACACTACCGCCCGTAGAGCGCGGCCAGCTCCTGGAGCCGCTCCTCGTGCGCGGGACGCAGGGCGCCCTCGCGGAACCGCCATCCCCAGTTGCCCGCCAGGCGGCCGGGCAGGTTCATGCGGCCTTCCGGCCCCACGTCGAGCACGTCCTGGAGCGGGACGATCGCGGTGTCGGCCACCGACGCGAACGCGAGGCGGATCATGTCCCAGGCGATGTCGTCGCCGTTCGTGCGCATGTAGCGGCGCGCGTAATCGCGCTCGGCAGGCGTCGAGGTCTTCTCGTACCAGCCGCGCGTCGTGTCGTTGTCGTGGGTGCCCGTGTAGACCACGGAGTAGCGGCTGAAGTTGTGGGGAAGGAATGGATCGTGCGCGTCGCTGCCGAACGCGAATTGCAGGATCTTCATGCCGGGCAGCCCCAGTGCGTCGCGGAGCTCGTACACCTCGGGCGTGACCTCGCCGAGATCCTCGGCGATCAGCGGTAGCTCGCCCAGCGCCGTGCGGAGCGCGTCGAACATCGCGCGCCCCGGCCCCGGCACCCAGCGCCCGGTCTCGGCGGTGGGGGCGTCCGCGGGGATCCGCCAGTGCGTCTCGAATCCCCTGAAATGATCGAGCCGGACGATGTCCACCATCGCGAGCGTCGCGCGCAAGCGGTCGATCCACCACGCGTACCCGGCGCGCGCGAGGACCTCCCAGCGGTAGAGCGGATTGCCCCACAGCTGGCCCGTGGGGCTGAAGTAGTCGGGCGGAACGCCCGCCACCGCGGTCGGCCGTCCGTGCGCGTCGAGCTCGAACAGCTCGGGATGGGCCCACACGTCGGCGCTATCATGCGCGACGAAGATCGGGACGTCTCCCACGATGCGGATGCCGGCCGCGTGCGCATGAACCCGGACCGCCTGCCACTGGCGGAAGAACAGGAACTGCCGGAACCGCTGGGCGGCCACCGCGCCGGCCAGCCGCTCGCGCGCGGCGGCCAGCGCCCCCGGCCGGCGCAACAGGAGCGACTCGTCCCATTCGGTCCACGGCCGGCGGAGCGACTCCTTGAGCGCCATGAACAGGGCGAAATCGTCGAGCCACGCGCGCTGGCTGCTCGCGAACGCCTCGAACTCCTCGACGATCGGTCCCCGCGACGCTTCGAATCGCTCGAACGCCCGCGCCAGCAGTCCGAGCTTCCAGGCGATGACCGGCCCGAAGTCGACCGTGTCCGGGGCAAACCCGGGAGTCGCAGCGAGGTCGTCGCGCAGGAGCAGGCCGTCTTCCACAAGCAACTTCGGGCTCACCAGGTAGGGATTGCCGGCGAACGACGAGAACGACTGGTAGGGAGAGTCCCCGAATCCGGTCGGACCGAGCGGCAGCACCTGCCACAGCTTCATGCGCGAGCGTTCCAGGAACTCCACCCAGTCGTGGGCGGCGGACCCCAGCTCGCCGATTCCGTGCGGACCGGGAAGCGACGTCGGATGCAGCAGCACGCCCGCCCGCCGCGGAAAGCTCATGCGTGGAGCTGCGGCGCCGGCGAACGCGCCCGGAGCGGCTCCTGCGACGGCGGGAAGTACAGGCGGAACGTGGTTCCGTGCCCCGGCTCGCTGTGCACCCACACCTGGCCGCCGCTCTGCTTGACGATGCCGTACACGGTGGCGAGCCCGAGCCCGGTGCCCGCCCCGGCCGGCTTCGTCGTGAAGAACGCCTCGAACACGTGGGCGAGCGTCTCCTGCGGCATCCCGACCCCGGTGTCGGTGACCTCCAGCATCACCTGGGGGCCGGGCAGCAGACCCGGCTCCGGCGGGTGCTGTGGTCCGCCCACCGTCACGTTCTGCGTCGCGATCGTGAGCGTGCCTCCTCGCGGCATCGCGTCGCGGGCGTTGACCGCGAGGTTCATGAGGATTTGTTCGAGCTGAGCGGGGTCGGCCTTGATGGGCCACACCCGGTCGGCGAAGCGCGTCACGAGCTCGATGTGCTCGCCCAGCAGCTCGCGCAGCAGCCGCTCCATCATCGTCGCGAGCGCGTTCAGGTCGAGCACCTTGGGCGCGCTCACCTGCCGGCGCGCGACCGCGAGGAGCTGCGACGTGAGATCGCGGGCGCGGGTGCCGGCCTGGCGGATCTCCGCCAGGTCGGCGAGCAGCTGCGGCTCGCCCGCCAGCCGCGCCTCGAGCAGCTGCGTGTAGCCGAGGATCGCGGTGAGCAGGTTGTTGAAGTCGTGCGCGACGCCGCCCGCGAGCCGGCCGATGCCCTCGAGCTTCTGTGCCCGCCGCAGCTCCTGTTCGAGCCGCATGCGCTCGGCGACGTCGTGGATCGTGACCATGCGCGCGGGGCGGTCCCCGAACTTGACCGGACCCGCGGTCACCTCCACCTCGATGACGCTGCGATCTTTTTTCCAGTGCCGGCCGAGATAGGTGAGCGTGCCTTCGTGGTCGCGACTGCGCTCAAGTGCGGCGTCGAGCGCCTGCGCCTCCTGCGGGGGGTGGATGTCTCGCATGGTCATGCTCAGGAACTCGTCGCGCGCGTACCCGTAGTGCCGCACCGCGGCGGCGTTGACGGAACAGCGCGCGGTATAGCGCTTCCGAGGCGCGCAGGGCAGCCTCGTCGCCCTTGTGCTCCGAGATGTCGAGCACCCGTTGGCGCAGCAGCCGAATCTCGGCCTCCAGCCGCGCAATCTCGTCGCGGAGCTCGCCGGGGGTGGACTTCCGCATGCTGCAACAATAAGCAGGGGCGCCAGAGCGCGGCAAATTGCCGCGTCGCGCGCGGGCGGGGCGGCGGCTCAAGTGTACGGGTGGGCGGCGGGGCGAAGCGATCCCGTGCGGCTCGCGGCGGGGTAGAGCCTTCGGGCTACGCGGCCTTGCGCGGGCGCATGGCCACGTTCACGACCTCCCGGGTCGAGAACCCGTTGCCCTTGCGCCAGGCCATCGACTCGGCAAACGCGGTCTCGAAGTCGCGCGCGACGCGGTCCGCGGCATGGCCGGCGAAAACGCCCTGGGGCCGGGTGGCCCTGGCCTGCTCGAACACCTGGACTGCGCTCTGGTTCGGAAAGTTCGTGATCGAATGGCCGGGACGCTGGCCGAGACCGGTCGGCCCGACTGCGGCGCGATCCT
>VBOS01000029.1:0-17633 GCA_005893185.1 Candidatus Eiseniibacteriota bacterium | reverse complement strand
GACGCCCCTGAGCTCGTCGATGGCGTAGGTGCCCGCATCCTCGAACCCGAGCGGGCGGAAGCCGCCGGCGATGGCCCCGACTGCGGCGCGATCCTTCCACGCGCTCTGGTCCGCCGGCGTGAGATGAATGGTGTCGGGCTGCTTTTCGAGCGCCCGCCGGCCCACGGGCTTCGCCGCGACGGCCGCGATCAGCACCCGCAACACCGGCTGCAGCACCTTGAGGGCGACCAGGATGCCTGCCAGGATCAGGATCTTCCTCATGTCACGGGCCTCCGCTTCGGGGAATGAACGAGCGTCTTGGCGGAAGGTTTCGGCACCTCCCGGGCCGGAATTGAGCGAGCCCCTGGAGCCGCCGGGCTCCGGACTCGATTCCGGAGCGCGCGCCGCGCCGCGAGGGCGGGCTGCGGATGAACCGGGTCGCCGCGGCGGGGGGCTCGTTCGTGGCCCCGGTGTTCCGCGCCGGTCGGGAAGGCGTGGCGGCCGCCAGCGGGCGTGCGATAGTGTAGCTCGTGAGGGCGCCCGCCCCCGGGGTGCCGAGCAATGGGAGGAGACGCGATGGCGGCAACCGCCGTGGCCACAGCCAACGAGCGCCTGACCGGAACCTGGTTCGGCCACCCCAAGGGGCTGTTCGTCCTGTTCTTCACCGAGATGTGGGAGCGCTTTTCCTACTACGGCATGCGCTCCTTGCTCGTGCTCTACATGGTGAACTACCTGTTCATCCACCCCGATGTGGGACGGCGCGTGCTCGGGTTCGACGCGGTCAAGGGTGCGCTGGAGTCTGTGTTCGGGCCCCTGGGTGCGCAGCCGCTCTCGTCGCAGATCTACGGCCTCTACACCGGCTTCGTGTACTTCACGCCGTTCTTCGGCGGGCTGCTCGCCGATCGCGTGCTGGGCCAGCGCCGGACCGTGGTGCTGGGCGGAATCCTGATGGCGATCGGGCACTTCCTGATGGCGAGCGAGCGCTTGTTCTTCCCCGCGCTCATGTTCCTGATCCTCGGCAACGGGGCGTTCAAGCCCAACATCTCGACCCAGGTCGGGCTCCTCTACCCGCCGGGCGATCCGCGCCGCGACAGCGCGTTCACCATCTTCTACATGGGCATCAATCTCGGCGCGTTCTTCTCGCCGCTCGTGTGCGGGACGCTGGGGCAGACCATCGGCTGGCACTGGGGGTTCGCCGCCGCCGGGGTGGGCATGGTCCTCGGCCTGTGCCTCTACCTGTGGGGCCAGAAGCACCTGGCGCCCGACGTGCTGGCGCAAAAGCGGGCGCAGGTCGCGCCCGTGAAGGAGAAGATGACCCGCGAGGAGTGGCTGCGGGTCGGCGTGCTGGCCACGGTCTGCGCGCTCAACATCGTGTTCTGGGGCGTCTACGAGCAGCAGGGCAACACCATGCAGCTCTGGGCCGACCGGAACACTGACTGGAGATTCTTCGGCCTCACGGTCCCATCCACCTGGTACCAGGCGTTCAACCCCGCCATGATCTTCCTGTTCACGCCGATGCTCACCATGTTCTGGGCGTCCCAGGCGCGGCGCAACCGGGAGCCGTCGAGCCTCACGAAGATGGCGTTCGGCTGCTTCCTGGTCGGCGTCGCGTACACCGTGATGATCCTCGCCACGCAGGGCATGGCGCCCGACGCGCGCCGCAGCGTGCTGTGGCTCGCGGGCATGACCGTGATCCTCACGGTCGGGGAGCTGTATCTCTCGCCGGTGGGGCTGTCGTTCGTCACCAAGGTCGCGCCCGCGCGCATGGTGTCGATGCTGATGGGGGTATGGTTCCTCGCGAACTTCTTCGGCAATTACCTGACCGGCTATCTGGGGACGTTCTGGGAGAAGATGGGGCACGGGCGGTTCTTCATGATGCTCACCGTGCTGGGAGTGAGCGCCGGTGTCCTGATGTTACTGATCAGCAAGCCGCTCGACAAGATCGTATCCAAGCACGACCGCGGGCTGGCGTAAGGCGGGCCCGTTACTGGGTCTGCTCGGCGAGCCGCGCGACGTGGAACCAAAACTGCTCGATCACGCGAATCATGTCGAATAGCTGTTCGACCTCGATCGGCTTCACCACGTAGCCGTTGGCGTGGAGGTCGTAGCTGCTCTGGACGTCCCGCTCGGCGCCGGAGGTGGTGAGCACGACCACGGGGATCCGGCGCAGCTCGGGATCGTGCTTGAGCTGCGCCAGCAGCTCGCGGCCGTCCATGCGCGGGAGATTCAGGTCCAGCAGGACCAGGTTTGGCCGCGAAGCGCCCTGGTGCGGCGGCTGGCGGCGCAGCATCGCGAGCGCCTCCTCGCCGTCCCGCGCGACCTGCAGCCGGTGGGAGGAGGCGCAGGCCTTGAGCGCCTCGCGCACCAGCCGGACATCGCTGGGGTTGTCTTCCACGATGAGGATGTCGAGGTCTTCCCGATGAGCCATGCGGCCCTCCTCTGCCGTCCCTGGCGGGGGAACTGCCGACTGTGGGTCATACGCCTTCCCCGGCGCCGACGTCCCGCGCGGCCAGCTCCGGGTCGGCCTGTAGCGCCGGCTCGCCGGCGGGCAGCGCGAACGAGAATTTCGAGCCCCGCCCCGGAGTCGACTCCGCCCAGATCCTGCCACCGTGACGCTCGGCGATCCGCTTGCAGATCGCGAGACCGATCCCGGTGCCGCGGTACTGCTTCTTGCTGTGGAGTCGCTGGAACACGATGAAGATGCGCTCGAGGTGGCGGCGCTCCATGCCGATGCCGTTGTCCTCGACGGAAAAGATCCACTCCGACCCGGCCCGCTCCGCGTGCACGTGGACGAGCGGCGAGTCGCGGTGGAACTTGAGCGCGTTGCTGATCAGGTTCTGGAACAGCTGGGTGATCTGCTTGGCGTCGGCCCTGATGCGTGGCAGCGGCTCGTGGGTCACGGTGGCGCCGCTGCGCTCGACCGCGTGCTGGAGGTTCTTGAGGGCGCGGTCGAGCGCTTCGTCGCACGAGACCGGCTCCACCTGGAGCTGCGCGCTCCCCGCGCGCGCGTAAGCCAGCAAATCCTTGATGAGCGCCTCCATCCAGGCGGTGCCCTCGTTGATGAACGCAAGGTACTCGTCGGCCTCGGCGCCGAAGCGGCCGCGATAGCGCTTGGCCAGCAGCGCGGTGAACTGCGACACCGAGCGCAGCGGCTCCTGCAGGTCGTGCGAGGCCACCGAAGCGAACCGCTCGAGATCGGCGTTGGAGCGCCCCAGCTCCTTGGTCTGGTGCTCGAGCGCCCTCTCGATCGCGGCTCGCTCGGCGATCTCGCGCACCAGCTCCGCATTCGTGCGCCGGAGCTCGGCGGTGCGCTCCGCCACGCGCGCCTCGAGCAGGGCATGCGCCCGCCGCAGTTCCTCGTCGGCGCGCCGGCGGTCGGTCAGATCGCGCATCACTTGAGCGAACCCCACGAGCTGGCCGTGCTGGTCGTGCACGGACGACAGCACGACGTTGCCCCAGAACCGCGACGCATCCTTGCGCAAGCGCCAGCCTTCGTATTCGATCGGCGCCTGCACCGCCGCCGCGAGATGCTCCCCGGACTCTGCGTCTCGATCCTCGGGAAGGCAGAACCGCGAGACGTGCTCGCCCAGGATCTCGCCGGCCTCGTAACCGGTGATGCGCTTGGCGCCCGAGTTCCAGCTGGCGACGCGACCCGCGGGATCGAGCGTGACGATCGCATAGTCGCGAACGCCGTCGACGAGGAACCGGAACCGCTCCTCGCTGCGGCGCAGCGCCTCCTCCGCGTAGCGGCGCTCGGTCACGTCTTGAACGGCGCCGATCAGCCGCCGCGGGCGGCCGGCGACGCGCTGCTCCTCTCCACGGATCTCGAGCAGGCGTTGGGTTCCGTCGGCGCGCACGATGCGATAGCTGTGGTCGAACGCCGTCCGCGTGTCGCGTGCGCCGGCCAGGACGTCGCGCAGCGAGGCCCGATCGTCCGGGTGCACGTGGCCCAGGAACGTGGCCGTGTCCGTCGTGCGATTGCGCTCCGGCCACCGGAAGATGCGCAGCAGCTCCTCCGACAGCGTCCAGCGGCCGGTGGCTGGGTCCCATGCCCAGCTGCCGACTCCCGACATGCGCTGGGATTCCTTGAGCAGCAGGTCGCTTTCCGCGCGCAGCGCCTCGGCCTCGCGGCGATCGTCGAACTCGCGCACCAGCGCCTCGTTCAGGCGCTGGAGCTCGAGCGTGCGATCCCGCACCCGCTGCTCGAGCCCGCCCAGCGCGCGTCCCAGCGCGGTCACGGCGTGGTCGCGCTCGGCCAGCGCCGCCGCGAGCAGCAAGTCGGTCAGCGACACCGCCGCCAGGAACCCCTGGAAGTGAAAGAAGCGCTCGCCCACCGTGACGGACTGAAACGGATCGTCGCTGATGACGCGCCAGCTCATGAATGCGATCAGCGTCAAGTTTGCGACCGCCACACCCTGAATCCCGAACCGCATCGCCGCCCACACCGCGACCGGGAACACCACGTACAGCCGGACGTTGTGGCTCACCTCCGCCGGCCACCACTGGCCGGTCAGCACCTGGACCGCCACGACGAGCACCGACAGCAGCACCAATCCTTCCGGGATGCGCGACAGCTCGAAGCGTGGCCGAATGTCCCGCCACGCGAGCCCCAGCGGGGCGATGATCAGGATCCCGATCGCATCGACGAGCCACCACTGCAGCTCGATGCTGCCGGAAGTCCCCGGGGGAATCCGTCCGGCTTGGAGCAGGACGCTCGTCCCGATCGTGGCTCCGATCAGCGTCGAGACGAACGCGGCGAGCGTGAGCCCCAGCACGTCCCGCACGCGCTCCAGCCCCGGTTCGCTCCTGCGGAACGCCCGGAACAGCTCGTTTCCGATGACGGCCTCGAGCGTACCCGCGAGCGCCAGCTCACCGGACGCTGCGAGCGGCAGCCTCAGGCTCAGGTTCGCCGCCAGTCCCCCGATCGCGACCGCCGGCCACAGGCCGCGGCCGCCGAGAGCGAGACCTACGAGCGCGATGCCGGCGGGGATCCCGACGAATGACGCGAATCCCAATGTGTCGGTGGCGTGCGGATCCAGCCGGCACCCGATCCCGTAGGCGATCGCGAGCACGATCCCCAGAAGCAGCTGGCGGTTCCTGGGGAGAGGGCGGTGGTGAGGTTCCTCGGGGGCGTTTCCCGGCATCATCAATTGAGCACCACGCTGGACTCGGTCTCGAGCAGGCTCGACACAAGCTGTTCGGGGGCCACGGGATGGCCGAACAAGAACCCCTGCATCTCGTCGCATCCCTGGGTGGTCAAGAGCGTCCGCTGGTCGTGCGCCTCGACGCCCTCCGCCGTCACCCTGAGCCCCATCCCGTGCGCCATGGTGATGATGGCGGCGACGATCGCGGCGTCGCCCGCGCTGCTCGTGATGTCGCGCACGAAGGATCGGTCGATCTTCAAGGCGTCGATCGGGAAGTTCCGCAGCCTGCCCAGCGACGAGTAGCCGGTGCCGAAATCGTCGATCGCGATGCCGATGCCCATGTCGTGGAGCCCGCGCAGCGTCTCGCTGGTCTCGAGCTCGTTGCGCATCAGGCCGCCCTCCGTCAGCTCGAGTTCGAGCCAGCGCGGCGAGAAGTGCGTGTCGCCCAGCGCCCGTTCCACGGTGCTCTGAACCCGGCGGTGCCCGAACTCGCGGCTCGACAGGTTGACGCTCAGTCGGAGCGGTGCGCCCGGCCGCGTCCCGTTCCACTCGCCGACCTGGCGGCACGCGTGGTGCAGCACCCATTCTCCGATGGGCACGATCATGCCCATCTCTTCGGCGAGCGGGATGAAGCGCGATGGATAGAGCAGCCCGAGCTCGGGATGGTTCCAGCGCACCAGCGTTTCGACGCCGCACACGGTCCAGTCGCCGGCGTCGACGCGCGGCTGGTAGTGCAGCACGAACTCGTCCTGCTCCACCGCGCGCCGCAGGCCTTGCATCACGTGCAATCGCTCCGGCATGGGCTGGTGCGGCGAGCCGGAATAGAACAGCGCGGCTTCGCTGCCCTGCTGCTTCGCCTGGTACATGGCGGCGTCCGCGCACCGCAGCAGCACCTCCGCGTTGTCTCCGTCCCACGGGAACAGGCTGATCCCCATGCTGGCCGACACCGAGATCTGGCGGCCGCCGATCGACATCGGCGGCGAGATCGCGTGCATCAGCTTGTTCGCGAAGCGCTGCACGTCGTCCACGCTCGACACGTCGGGCAGCAGCACGGTGAACTCGTCGCCGCCGATGCGCGCCACCGTGTCGCTCTCGCGCACGCACGCGCGCAGCCGCGACGCGACCTCCAGCAGCGCTTGATCCCCGACCGAGTGGCCGAACGTGTCGTTGACCGGCTTGAAGTGGTCGAGGTCCATGAACACCACGGCCAGCAGCCGGTTCGCGCGCCGCATCATTGCGAGCGAATGCTCGAGTCGGTCCATCAGCAGCCGGCGGTTCGGCAGGTTCGTGAGCCCATCGTGGTGGGCGAGGTGATGGATGTGCTGCTCGGTGCGCTTGCGCTCGACGGCGTAGCGCAGGGCGCGGGTGAGCAGGGCGCCGTCGCCCTCGCCTTTCATCAGGTAGTCCTGCGCGCCGTTCTGCACCGCCTGCAGCGCGAGCGTGTCGTCGTTGTGCCCGCTCAGGACCACAATCGGAATGTCGGGCACCGCCGCCTGCACCGGTGCCAGCGCGTCGAGCCCCATGACGTCGGGCAACCCGAGGTCGAGCAACACGACGTCGAAGCTCTCCGACCGGAGCAGGTTGAGCGCTTCACCCAGCTTCCATGCGTGCACGAGATCGACGTTGGACCGCTGCGTTTCCCGCAGCATCTCGCGAACCAGGCGAGCGTCAGCGTCGCTGTCCTCGACCAACAAGACCTTCATACGTCCCCGCAGTTTCCGCGGCCGCGTCGTACGCTATTCGAGGTCGATCGTCCAGCCGAACCTCGAACGGGCCACAACCTCGGGTGCACCGGAGCGCCTGTCAACGGAATCGTGCATTTTCCTGCGCGAGGCCAATGCAGCGAGTCCCCCCGCGTGCAACATGCGTGGTATCGGGTGACCTCACCCGCTTCTTGAGTGCGAAATGCACGGGCGGCGGGATGCCGTCACGGCCGGCGGGAAGCGGGACGCCGGCCCTGGATCGAGGCGCATGCGGCCGGCGCTGGCGCACGGCGCGGGCAGGCGCGCGGGGCGGGCGCCGTGCGCGGAACGAGTCGGATCGGCGCGTGGGGCGGCTACGCGCTGCGCTTGCCCGCCAGCCACTTCTCCCGGCCCACGAGCAGCAGCAGCAGCGTCAAGGCCGCGAACGGGATCAGCGACAGCGCGTCCGCGTGCGGGCCGCCGAAGAACGGATTGCGGGCGCGCCCCCAGGTCGTGAGGCTCCGGTCCACGTTCTCGAACACGCCGGCCATGAACGCGATGAGGATGCCCGCGATCGCGCCGCCGGCGATGTAGCCCGAGGCCATGAGCACGCCGGGGCTCTTGTCGGCCTCGGCCGCGAGCTCTTCCTCGCTCAGCTTGTGTGCGGCGAGCTCGCGGCGGCGCGCGCGGTCCACGAACCAGCGCACCAGGCCGCCAACCCAGATCGGCGAAGAGGACGACAGCGGCAGGTACAAGCCCACCGCGAACGCCAGCGACGGGACTCGCGCCATCTCCAGCACGATCGCGATCATCACGCCGAAGAGCACGAGGCCCCACGGCAGCTTGTGATCGAGGATGCCGCGGATGATGTACGCCATCAGCGTGGCCTTCGGCGCGTCGAACTTGCGCACCTCGGTTCCGTCGGGACGCCGGGTCTCGGTGCCGTTGATCCCGGGATCCACGAGCCACACCGCGCGGCCGCGGTCGTCCACCAGGTACTTGCCGGCCGGCCCGCCCACGTCGTCGGTCTTGTGCCACACCCGGTAGCTGCGGGAATCGTCCCTGGCCTGAACGCCGCGCAGCGATTCGCGGCCGGCGGGAAGCCGGGCGACGTCGGTCGTGAGGCCCAAGGCCGCCGGAACGTAGACCGTGGCGGCGTCGTTCAGCTTGAGCAGGATCGGTCCCAGCACCAGCGCCGACACGAGTGCCCCGATCATGATCGAGATCTGCTGCCACCGCGGCCCGCCCACCGACAGTGCCGTGACGAAGTAGTCGTGGCCGGTCCAGCCCACCGCCAGGAACATGAGGCAGGTGAGCAGCAGCGTCGCGACGGTCATCCCCGAGATCGGGTTCGACGACGAGCCGATCTCGCCCGTGAGCCGCGACGACACGGTCACGAACAGGAACCCGAACAGCACGATCAGGATTGCCCCCAGCACGTTCATGTGCAGCGGCCGCGCGGCGATGATGGCGAGCACCAGGAGCCCGATCCCGGCGAACACCACCTTCATCGACAAATCGTGCTCGGTGCGGTGCGGGTCGACCTCGCCGCGCCGCGCGCCCACGTCGCGCATCCCCTCGCGCAGCCCGTGCCAGATGACGGGGAGCGAGCGCAACAGGCTGATGATGCCGCCGGCGGCGACCGCCCCCGCGCCGATGTACAGCACGTAGGCGCCGCGGATCTGGTTCGGGCTCATCTGCCCGATCGGGATCGTGCCAGGCAAAAGCGGCCCCGATAGGGCCTCGCCGAAGAACTTGATGAGCGGGATCAGCACCAGGTACGCGAGCACCCCTCCCGCGCACATCACCGAGGCGATGCGCGGGCCGATGATGTAGCCCACGCCCAGCAGCTCGGGTGAGATCTCGCACGACACCGAGCCGGCGTTGTACGGCGCGCCGAACACCTTCTCGGGGACGTCCTTCCACTGAGCTGGCGGCCCAGTCCGCGGGCCTCCAGCGCCTTGGCCGCGGGCGACGCCGCAGCGCGCGATTCTCCCGACGCCCCGGCCTTGAGCACCTCGGCGCACGCCGTGCCCTCGGGGTACTTGAGCCGGCCGTGCTGCTGGACGATCAGCGCGCGGCGCAGCGGGATCATCATCAGGATCCCGAGCAGAGCCCCGAGCGCCGCCACGAGCATGACGCGCGCGATCTCGAGGTTGAACCCGAGGATCATGATGGCCGGCATCGTGACGCCCAGGCCGAACGCGATCGACTCGCCCGCCGAGCCCGCGGTCTGGACGATGTTGTTCTCGAGGATCGTCGCGTCGCGAACGCCGAGCTTGGAGGCGAGCCGGAACAGCGTTATCGAGATCACGGCCACCGGGATTGAGGCGCTCACCGTGAGCACCACCTTCAGCACGAGATACAGCGACGAGGCTCCGAACACCATGCCCAGCACCGTCCCAAGCAGCACGGAGCGCGCGTTGAACTCGCGCAGGTTCGTCGCGGCCGGGATGTACGAGGCGAACGGCGGGGGCGGTGTTTCCGGGACGGCTTCGAGGCGCGGCGCGGTGCTCATGGGCGTTTCCCTTACGGAAGCTCGCGGCTCGGGACACACGAGACGACACTAGGAGCGCGCCGCCGGGAACGTCAATGCCGCACCGCGCGGTCCGGAACGGGCCCGAAGGCGCCGCCCCCAGATCCGAAGCTCGGGCCGCGCCGTTCCCGGCGCCCGGTGCCACCGGCTTTTCATTCCCGGCGGGGCGGCGCGGTTGCGCGGCAGCGGGTGCCAGGGCTAGGCTGCGCGCGAAAACGGCGTCGACTCCCTCTCCCGCCCATGCACGCAAAGGCCAATTCCATGACGGCGAACGCGAAGCTGCAGGCCTGGGTCCAGGACACGGCGGCGATGTGCCGGCCGGAGCAGGTGGTGTGGTGCGACGGCTCGCCCGCCGAGTACCAGGCCATGCTGCGGCACATGATCCTGGCCGGCACCGCGATCCGGCTCGATCCGAACAAGCGCCCCAACAGCATCTTCGTGCGCTCCGATCCGGCCGACGTCGCCCGCGTCGAAGAGTTCACGTTCATTTGCTCGCGGAGCAGCGACGACGCGGGTCCCACGAACAATTGGCGCGATCCCGACGAGACGCGAAACCTGCTCACCGGTCTGTTCGCGGGCTCGATGCAAGGGCGCACCATGTACGTGATCCCGTACAGCATGGGGCCGATCGGCTCACCGATCGCGAAGATCGGCGTCGAGATCACCGACTCGCCCTACGTCGTGGCCTCGATGCACATCATGGCGCGCGTCGGCACGAGGGTGCTGGAGGCGCTGGGCCGCGACGGCGAGTTCACGCGCGGGCTCCACTCCGTGGGCGCGCCGCTCGTCGGCAACGTTCCCGACACGCCGTGGCCGTGCAACTCGGCGTCCAAGTACATCTGCCACTTCCCGGAGCCGCGCGAGATCTGGTCGTTCGGCTCCGGTTACGGCGGCAATGCGTTGCTCGGCAAGAAGTGCCATGCGCTGCGCATCGCGTCGGTGCAGGCGCGGGAAGAAGGCTGGCTCGCCGAGCACATGCTGATCCTGGGGCTCACGAACCCGGAAGGGAGAAAGATCTTCATCGGCGCGGCGTTCCCATCGGCGTGCGGCAAGACCAATCTCGCGATGATGAACCCCACGCTCCCGGGCTGGAAGGTGGAGGTCGTCGGGGACGACATCGCCTGGATGAAGTTCGGCGCGGACGGCCGGCTGTACGCGATCAACCCCGAGGCCGGCTTCTTCGGCGTGGCGCCGGGCACCAGCATGAAGAGCAACCCCAATGCCATGCTCACCGCCCGCGAGAACTCGATCTTCACGAACTGCGCGATCACCCCGGACGGCGACGTGTGGTGGGAAGAGATGACCGACACGCCTCCCGCCGAGCTCACGGACTGGCTGCGCCGGCCGTGGACCCCCGGGAACGGACGCAAGGCGGCGCATCCCAACGCCCGTTTCACGGCGCCGGCCCGCCAATGCCCGGTGATCTCTCCCGACTGGGAGAACCCGGCGGGCGTGCCGATTTCCGCGATGCTCGTGGGGGGGCGGCGGGCCAGCGTGGTGCCGCTCGTGAACGAGGCCCTGTCCTGGCAGCACGGCACGTTCCTGGGCTCGATCATGAGCAGCGAGACCACCGCCGCGGCGGCCGGGGCCGTGGGCGCGCTGCGACTCGACCCGTTCGCGATGCTCCCGTTCTGCGGCTACCACATGGGGGACTACTTCGCGCACTGGCTCGAAATTGGAAGGGCGGCGGACCCGGCGAAGCTCCCGAAGATCTTCCAGGTGAACTGGTTCCGCAAGGGCAAGGACGGCAAGTTCCTGTGGCCCGGCTACGGCGACAACAGCCGCGTGCTCAAGTGGGTGTTCGAGCGCGTCACCGGCTTGAGCCAGGCGATCGACACGCCGATCGGGCGGCTGCCCGCGCCCGGGGCGCTCGACGTCTCGGGGCTCTCGATCGGCGACGAGGCCCTGGCGGACCTGCTCAGGGTTGATGTCGATGGCTGGCTGGCGGAGCTTCCGCTCATGAAAAAGCACTACGCCAGGTTCGGGTCCAAGCTGCCGCGCGGCCTGGAGGAGGAGCTCAAGTCGCTGGAGCAGCGCCTGCAGAGCGCGGCGGTCGGCGCGCGCCGGTAGCCGAGCCCGGCGACACCAGGGTTGGGCTCAACCTCGATCAACAACGCGTTACACCGCCGCTAGTTAGCGGATTCGTCCGAGGCCGGGCGGCGGGGGAGATTCGAAACCGCTTGTGTTTCCGTGAGCAAATGTCGATACTCCACACGTCTTCGGTTGTTTCGTGGATGTGTTGTCTACGTTCAGATCCGCCAGGGACACCTGGCGGTTTTTGCTTGTAGGCCGCACGGCACGATTCGAAGCGACGGTCACAGTGACCGAACGCAGCCGCCGCGTGTTCAGGCGGTAGTGGGGCTTCGGCCCGAGGTAAGGAGTTTCAAGTGGCTCGTGGTACGGTGAAGTGGTTCAACGAGGCAAAGGGTTTTGGCTTCATCTCTCAGGAGAACGGCGAGGATGTGTTCGTCCACTTCTCGGCGATCCAGGGCGAGGGTTTCAAGACACTTGCAGAGGGTGAGGCTCTCGAGTTCGACGTGACGCGCGGCCCGAAGGGCCTGCAGGCGTCGAACGTGCGCAAGATCTAGGCGCCCGAGGAACCGCATCACGTGCCCGGGCGGCGTCCATTGGACGCCGCCCGGCGCTATTTTGAGGCCGGACCGGCGGCTGGCATGCTAACTTCCCATGACCGCCGCCGTGCTCGGCCGCGAGCGGGTCGCCCAGGTACTGATCCTGGATCGGAGGTCGGCATTTTCATGATCCTCGATGAAGCGGCGCTGAGGGCCCTGCTGCACACGGTGTTCACGGTCTATACCGCGTTCTGGATCACCGTGCTCGTCTTGCTGTACTTCGGAGTCGGGCTCCTGCTCAAGCGCTACGACCAGACCGGCAAGGGGCACTAGCGGAACACTAGGCCGCGATCGAGCTCTCCGGCAGAGCCTTGGGCACCGCGGCCGTGAGGACCTCCGGCGGGCCGTCCGTCACGTGGACGTCATCCTCGATGCGGATGCCCCCGAACTCCAGCAGCTTGTCGACCCGGCTCCAGTTCACGGCGTCCCGATGCTGGGCGCGGCGGGCGGCGTCGTTGAGCAGCGGGGGGATGAAGTAGAGGCCGGGCTCTACCGTGATCACGTATCCGGGCTCGAGCGGGAGATCGGTGCGCAGGTTCTTCAACCCCGGCCGATCGCTGCGGACTCGGCCCGGGAGGTAGCCGCTCGCATCGCGCACGCCCAGGCCGACGAGGTGGCCGATGCCGTGCGGGAAGAACAAGGCGTGAGCGTCGCGCTCCACGAGCGCCGCCGGCTCGCCGCGCAGGATGTCGAGCTCCACCAGGCCCGCCGTGAGCTCGAGCGCCGCCTGCAGGTGCACGTCGCGCCATTCGGTCCCCGGCTTGCAGCGCCGGACGGCGCGCTCCTCGACCTCCAGCACGACGCGATACAGGTCGCGGAACAGGCCGGGGTCGCCGCCGGGCGCCTGCCACGTGCGAGTGACGTCGCTGGCATAACGCCGGACCTCGGCCCCGGCGTCAATCAGCACCACGTCGCCGTTGCCGATCGTGCGCGCGGTCGGCTTGAAATGCAGCACGCCGGAGTTCGAGCCCGCGCCGACGATCGTGCCGTAGGCCGCGCCGTCTCCGCCGCGGCGGAAGAACTCCGCTTCGAGCTCGATCTGGATCTCGCGCTCGCTCACTCCGGGCCGGATCAGCCGCTCCGCGACGGCGAACCCCGCGGCCGTTGCCGCCGCGGCGCGGCGCATGCGCTCGAGCTCCACGGCGTCCTTGGGCCGGCGCGCGTGGTCCAGCGCCGCGCGCAGCTCCGCGGCCCGCGGAGCTGCCGGCGGCATGCCCGGGAGTGGCACCCCCAGCGTCACGCACTCGCGGCCGCGGCGGGCCGCGAGCCAGCCCGCGAGCTCGGGGAGCGGCGTGCCGGGCGTGTCGCGCTTGCCTTCCCACACCCGCTCCGACTCCGTGACCGCGGGCGCGAAGTCGGTCCATCCGCTGAGGGGATCGAACGCGATGACGCCGCCCGGGCACTCGACGTCGGTGAGCCAGAAGAACTCGGCATGGGAGGCGAAGGGATAGGTCTGGTCGGCGCCGCCCGGAATCGAAATCGGCTCGCCGGCGCCCACGAGCACGATCTCGTCGGTGAGCGCCCAGGCGGACCGGACGCGCTCGCGGCGTCGGGCGAGATAGTCGAGCATGGCGGCATGCTAGAGAGAAACGCCGCCGCTGGCAATCACCGCGGGCCGGAAGCCACGAGGCCTGCGGGAGCGGGAACAAGGCTTCGGCGTCGCGATGCTTCCCCGGCGTGGAGCCGCGGGGCCGGCCCGCGCGGCGGGTTCAGCGCGCGGGGGCCGCGGGCTGTAGGGCTGAACCGGATTGTTGCGATAGTAACCCTGATGGTAACCCTCGGCAGGATAGAACTCGGTGTAAGGGACGATCTGTGTGACGGCCGGGTCGCTCCAGAGCTTCGCCGCCTCCAGTCGCTTCACCGTCTCCTCGGCCACGCGCTTCTGCTCCGCGGAGTGATGGAAGATCACGGAACGGTACTGCGTTCCCACGTCCGGCCCCTGGTGATCGAGCGTCGTCGGGTCGTGAAACGCGAAGAAGATCTCGAGCACCTCACCGTACGAGATGCGCTCGGGATCGAACGTGATCTGGATCACCTCGGCGTGACCGGTCCGGCCCGTGCACACCTCGCCGTAGGACGGGTTCTTCACGTCACCGCCCGAGTAGCCCGACACCACTCGCTCGACGCCTTCGATCTGCTCGAACACCGCCTCGAGACACCAGAAGCATCCGCCGCCGAGTGTGGCGAGCTCGCTCCGTTTCTCCGCCATGAGACCCCCTGATGGATGCCGCTCCGCACGCTTCGCGTACCGAACACCAGTACTCGATCCGGCGGAGGATGTGACCCGTGCCCCCGAGGCCGGGCCTCGAGGCCCGGCCTCGCTTCTGGCTTCGCGGCGCCTACATGAGCAGCGTCCCGGTGCGCAGTAAGTAGGCCAGCCGGGCGCGCTGCTCGGGTTTCAGCAGCGTGTGGATCCGGGCCAGCGATTCGGCGACCTGGAGCTGCAGCCGCTCCGCACTCTGGGTGCGCAGCTTCGCCGCTTCGGACGCCTTGTCGCGGTCGAAGCTGTCGGTCTGCACCGCGTCCGCGAGCATCGCCAGCGCCCGCCTGTCATCCACCGACGCCTGGGCCCGCTCCGTCTTGAGACTGTTGAGCACGGCCGCGAGCTGCGCGACTTGCTCCGGATCGAGCTCGAGCTTCCATGCCAGGAAGCGGAGCGGCCGGCGGACGCCGAGGCCACCGGGGGCGTCGCCGGGGTAGTGACGGTGGGCGAAGCGGTGGGTGGGATGTTGTTCGTGGGCGCAACCGCAACCGCAGGTCGCGCGGGGTGAGGGATTCGAATGGCAGCACATGTGCGCCTTCCTCCTCGCGCCGGGGCGCGTCGCTCCCGGCGGATCCAGAACGCGGGCACCATGCCTCGCGTCTGCAACGACTGTAGCAGAGCGGCGGCGCCGAGCGGAAGCCGGCCGCTGGAGGATTTGGATGCTGGAGGAGGCGCGTCAGCCGGCCTTGGCGATCGCGTGCAGGCGCTCGAGAAGCTTCACCATCGCCCAGGTGTCGCGCTCGGCGTAGCGCTCCAGCGCGCCGCGGATGTGCTGGGCCTGCGGCGGATCGAGCCGCCGGGAATCCAGCAGCAGGCGCTTGAGCTGGACGCTGGCGAGGCCTCCCTCGCGGATCTCGAGATCGTCATAGCCCAGCTCCGGCACCAGCGGTCGCAGCACGGACTTCAAGCTGAAGCTGCCGCGGAACTCCGGGTGGTACACGAAGTCCCTGAGAATGGGCAGCGGGTCGCGCAGCCGCGATGCGATCTCCCGCAGCTCGGCCGCTCGCTCGGGTGCCGCGACCGCGAGCTGTTCCAGGCACTCGGCCTCGAACGGCGAGTAGTACGCCACCACCGTGCGGGCGCCGCGACAGACGTCGGCCACGCGACGCGCGATCTCGGGCCGCGGATCGCCGTTCCCGTTCGCGATCGCCTGATGATGAGTGAACGTGCCGTCGGCGTGTTCGACGTGACAGCTGAACTGCACCGGTACGTTGGCATAGGGACGGCATCTCGGCCACACCGGGATCGCCGGATCCACGGTCTAGAAGTCGAGGTAGGCGAGCGGCGGCTCGAACACGCGCAGCGCCTCGGCGAGACCGGGCTCCACGACCATCCGCCCGGTCTGCACGGCGCGTCGCTGGCGCTCGGCAATGGCGTTGAGGTCGAGCCCCGGCGGCAGATCCAGGATCGTGGCATAGCCGGCGGCCTCGAGGTCCACGAGCTGGGTGTGGCTCTGGTACAGCGACTTGAGCTCATGCGGCAGCGGGACCGGCCAGCAGCGGCTCTTGAACGGACACGGGTGCGGGTCGTCGCAGTGCCGCCCGATCGCCACGTCCGGCAGCGATCCGCCGAGCGCCACCTGCAGCGCCGCGATGCGGGGCGGGAGCCTCACCGCGATCGTCGCAGCCTCCGCCGTCACGTCCTCGATCACGAACAGGTTCGTGAGGTCGGGGTGAACGCAGTCGCGGTTGAGATGCATGACGTTCGCCGCCCGCACGTCGATGCCGCTCGCGGACACGACGTGGACCTGGACCGCCAGGTCGTTCAGGTGCGGCGGTTTCACCGACAGCGAGCTCTTCACCTCGGTGAGCGCGAACCCGCGATCGAGGCGCTCCAGGATGTCGACTTGCGCGTACACGCCGCCGGCCAGGAACGCGGCCTCGTAGATCACGCGCGCGCCGCTCCCCAGCGCCTCCTCGGTGGCGGTCACGCGGTCGCGCACTGAGCCGTGGGGGATGTCGATCAGGACGCCGCCCGGCGCGTGCGTCCGCGCCAGCTCTGCAACCTTGCGGCCCTCCTCCAGCTCCCACTGCGAGGGCATGGAGCGCAGGAGCTCGGCCGCGCCGGGCTCGTGCACGCGCCACCACAGCTGCTTCGGGCACTGGAGCCCGTTCAGGATCCGCGTCCTGGAAAGGTGCACGATCGTCGGGTCCTCAGCCGCCGAGCGCCGAGGCCTCGCCGGGGTCCGCGATCGTGCCTTTGTTGAAATCGACGTAGGCCTCGGTGAGATCCGCCGCATAGATCACGGCCGAGTGCCCGCCGAGGTTGAGCCGGACGTGCAGGTCGAACTCCTTCGGCTGGACGGCGCGCCACAGGACCTCGAACAGGACCCGCGTCGGCTGCCCGCGGCGCAACGACCAGACGATCGCGCGACCGCCGGGGGCGGAGTAACCGATGTCCACCCGGCCCTCGACGACGCGCGCCGGGCTATAGCCCAGCGCGTCCAGGATGCGTCCCCAGTTCGGGTCGCCGCCGTGCCAGCTCGTCTTGACCAGCGTGCTGTTCGCGATCGCCCGCGCCGCGGCGTCGGCATCGGCGAAGCTGCGCGCGCCCGCGACGCGGACCGTCACCATGCGGTTCACGCCCTCGCCGTCGCGCACGATCATGAGCGCGAGCTCGAGACACACGTGCTCGAGCGCCGCGGCGAACGCCGCGAAATCGCGGGAGCGGACGGAGGCGATGCGGGCGTTTCCGGCGCGGCCGCTGGCGAGCACGAGCACCGTGTCGTTCGTGCTCATGTCTCCGTCCACCGTGATGCGGTTGAAGCTGCCCGCCACGGCCCGCCGCAGCGCCGCTCGGAGCGATGCGGGAGCGATCGCCGCGTCGGTGGTGACGAACGCGAGCATCGTCGCATGCCGGCCGCGCCCGCCGGCCCTCGCCGCGCCCGGCGGCGGGGGGGCGGCCGACGGCCGGCGGCCGGTCGCGCTCATGCCGGGCTGGATCATGCCGGCGCCCTTGCAGATCCCGCCGATGCGCACCGTTGCCCCGCCGAGCGCGAGCTCGACCGCGATCCGTTTCGGACGCGTGTCGCTCGTCATGATCGCCTCGGCGGCCGCGTCGGCCTGCGCGGAGGAGGTCGCGAGCTCGCGTGCCGCCGCCGCGATGCCGGCCCGCACCCGATCCATGGGAAGCTGGACGCCGATGCGACCGGTCGAGGCCACCAGCACGTGTTCCGGCTCGACCCCGAGCGCGCGGGCGGCAGCCGCGGCCATGGCCCGCGCGTTCGCGACGCCCGGCCGCCCGGTGCACGCATTCGCGTTGCCGGAGTTCGCCACGATCGCGCGCGCGACGCCGCCCCGGACCCGCTCGATGCACAGCCGCACCGGCGCCGCGCACACCTGGTTCGTGGTGAACATGCCGGCCACAGCCGCGGGCCCGTCGCAGACGATCAGCGCGAGG
>VBOS01000263.1 GCA_005893185.1 Candidatus Eiseniibacteriota bacterium | reverse complement strand
GTTCAGCGCGCCGCGCGGCTTGAACGAGCCGGTCTTCTGCAGGCTCTCGCACTTGAGACGCAACTCCACCCCGGCGCGCTCGCCCAGGGTGCGCGAGCCGAAGAGCGGCGTGCGGTGCACGCCGCCTGCTATGCGCTCCGCCGCGGCCCGGATGTCGGAAAGCGGGATCACCGAGCGATACTACCCGATCGATCGATCTTCACCGGCACGCCACGCGCGCTGTATGATCGCGCGCCGCGACGGACGGATGCCAACCGACTCGCGGCGGCGCATCGAGGGAGGATGCTTGAGCTCGATCCTGGTCGTTGACGACGATCCCGTGACGCGGCGAGTTGTGCGCGGCCTGCTCGAGCGCTCCGGCCACGCCGTGACGGAGGCGACGGACGCATCGGCCGCGATCCTGGCCGCGGGGCGGCAGCGCTTCGACCTGGCGCTCCTCGACGTCTGGCTGCCGGACATGAGCGGCCTCGAGCTGCTGGACAGCCTGATGCGCATCCAGCCTGCCCTCAGGGTCGTGATCATGACCGCGGACGAGGCGCCCCAGACCCTGCTCAAGGCCATGGGCGGCCAGGCCCACCGCTACGCACGCAAGCCGCTGGATCCCGATCACATCTTGGCGCTGGTGCAGCAGACGCTCGACTCGCCCGCGAGCCCGCCCCGCATCGAGGTACGCTCGGCCAAGCCCGAATGGGTCGAGCTCGATGTGCCGTGCGATCTCGAGTCGGCGCGGCGCATCCAGTCGTTCCTCGCCCACCTCGACGCGGACCTGCCGACCGAGGTGCGCGAGTCGGTCGGCCAGGCGTTCCACGAGCTGCTCATGAACGCGATCGAGTGGGGCGGCGCGCTCGATCCCGGCCGCCACGTGCGGATCTCCTACCTGCGCGCGCGGCGCATGCTGCTCTATCGCATCTCGGATCCGGGCCGGGGCTTCAGCTTCGAATCGCTTCCGCACGCCGCGGTTGGACAGTCGGAGGGCGCGCCGCTCAAGCACGTCGACGTCCGCGAGGAGATGGGGTTGAGGCCCGGCGGGTTCGGTCTGCTCATGACCCGCGCGCTCGTGGACGAGCTGATCTACAACCAGGCGCAGAACGAGGTGGTGTTCATCAAGTACCTGGACTGACATTCGTGGGACGCCGCCCGCGCGCAGCTTCGCGCTCGCTGGCTGCGCCCTCTGCGACCAGCTCGCGCAGCGCCTGGCACACGCGCGCGACCTCTTCCTCGACCGGCTCGTGCGCTGCGCGCGCCTCGCCCAGCGCTCCCGCCCGCGCCAGGCGCTCGAGCTTCAGCGCGGCATCGGCGGCCCGCGCCGTCGTGAAGTTCGAGACCGAACCCTTGAGCGCGTGCGCAGCTTGCGCCAGTGCGGGAGCGTCACCGTTCTGGAGCGCCGAGCGGACAGCTTCCAGCATGCGTGGAGCCTCGGCGAGAAACAGCTCCGCCATCTCGCGCACCAGCCCGCGGTCGCCGCCGGCGCGGCGCAGCATCGCGTCCAGGTCGAGCACCGCCTCGGCCGCGTGGGCCGCCGCCTTCGACCGCGCCAGCCGCTCGACCGTCTCGTACAGTTTGCGGCGATCGATCGGCTTCGACACGTAGCCGTCCATTCCCGCCGCGACACAACGCTCCCGATCGCCCTTCATTGCGTGCGCGGTCATCGCGACGATCGGCAGGTGGCGGCCGCTCGTGCGCTCGCGCGCTCGGATCTCGGCAGTTGCCTCGAATCCGTCCAGCTCCGGCATCTGCACGTCCATCAGGGCCACGTCGAATTCCTCGCGCTCCAGCGCGGCGAGCGCCTCGCGCCCGTTCCCCGTCACCGTCGCGCGGTGGCCGCGCTTCTTGAGGAGCTGCACGACCAGCGTTCGGTTGACGGCATTGTCCTCGGCCACCAGCACGCGCAGCGGCCGCGAGGCGCGCTCCGCGCGCCCGCGCCGGCGGGCGGGATCGGCGAGCCCGCGCGTGGCGAGCCCGCGCACCAGCGCGTGCCTGAGCGCCGCGTGGGTGACCGGCTTCGCCACCGTGTTCGCAACGCCCAGCTCGACCCCGCGCGCACGCTCTCCCGGGCGCCCCGCCGACGTCATGAGAATGAGCGCCGTTCCGTCGATGTGCGGCTCGTTCATGATCGCCTCGACCAGCGCGAACCCGTCCATGCCCGGCAGGTGCGTGTCCACGAGCGCCACGGCGAACGGCTCGCCGCCCGTCGCGTCGCGCGCCATCTCGCCCAGCGCCTCGCGCTGGGTGGCGCTGTCGTCGACCACCAGCAGCCGCCGGCCGCGCAGCACGCCTGGGACGCCGCTCGCGGGCGCGAAGTCGGCGCTCGCGGCGGAAGCGGCCGCGGTTGCAACGCCTCCGACCTTTGCTGCCTCCGCGGCCGCCGTTGCGCCGGCCGGCCGCGCCGTCTCGAAGCGCGCGGTGAAATGGAACGTGCTGCCCTTGCCCGGGTCGCTCTCCACCCACAGCCGCCCGCCCATCATCGCCACGAGCTGGGAGCAGATCGCGAGGCCCAGCCCCGTCCCGCCGTAGTGCCGCGTCGTCGCGCTGTCCGCCTGCGCGAATGCCTCGAAGATCACGCCCTGGAGCTCCTCCGGAATCCCGATCCCGGTGTCGCTCACCCGCACGCGCAGGACGCACTCACTCTCCCCTGCCGACTCGACGTCCGCCCGCACCACCACCTCGCCTCGCTCCGTGAACTTGATGGCGTTGCCGACCAGGTTCAAGAGCAACTGTCGCAGCCGTCGCGGATCGCCGACCAGCCGCTCCGGCACGGCGCTGCCGACCGCCAGCGCCAGCTCCAATCCCTTCTGATGGGCGCGCGGGCCCAGCGTGCGCACAGCGTCCCCGATCGCGCCGCGCGGATCGAACGGCACGCGCTCGAGCGACAGCTTGCCGGCCTCGATCTTCGATAAGTCGAGGATGTCGTCGATCAAAGCCAGCAACGAGCCCGCCGCGTCGCGCGCCGACGTCAGGTACTCGCGCTGCTCGCGCGTGAGCCTGGTGTCGAGCGTGAGCTCGGTCATGCCGAGGATCGCGTTCATCGGCGTGCGGATCTCGTGGCTCATGTTCGCGAGGAACTCGCCCTTGGCGCGACTCGCCGCCTCCGCCGCCTCCTTCGCCTTCGACAGCTCGGCGGCCGCCGCGATGCGCTCGGTGATGTCGCGCGCGGTCGCGAAGATCACGCGCCGATGTCCTGCCGGCGTGGCGCTCCACGAGAGCCAACGATAGCTCCCGTCGCGGCACTGGTAGCGGTTCTCGAAGTGCACCGTCTCCATGCCGGTCGCGAGGCGACTGGCCTCGGTGACGGTCGCCGCGCGATCGTCGGGGTGCACCGATGAGCTCCTCGCGCGTCCAGCCCAGCACGTGCTCCCAGGCCGGGTTCAGCCGTTTGAAGTACCCGTCGTGTGCGGCGATGCACAGCATGTCGCGCGAGAGCGAGAAGAGCTGCTCCAGCTCCTCCTCCTCGCGCCGGCGCTCGACGAAGCGGCCGATCTGCTCGCCGATGCTCGCCATGATGCGGATCAGGTCATCGTCGGGCTCGCAGATCTCGCTCGTGAAGAACTCGAGGACCGCCATCACTTCGCCGCGAACGAAGAGCGGAA
>VBOS01000262.1 GCA_005893185.1 Candidatus Eiseniibacteriota bacterium | reverse complement strand
CGCCGTACTCGGCGTTCATGCCGTCGTGCAGGAGGATGATCGAACCCGGCCGCGCCTCCTTCACGGCACGATCCACGATGGTCTGGACGGGGAGAGGATCCCAGTCGCCCGGCGCGTCGTCCCAGGTCACGGTGATCAGCGAGTCCCGCGCGAGCACGCCCATGAGCCACGGCGAACGCAGCCCCTGGGGCGGACGGAAGAGGCGTGGGATCTGCCCGGTGGCGGCGCGAATGGATTCCTCCGCCGCGCTCACATCGGCCTCGAGCTCGGAGGGGGGCTCCAGCGCGAACGGGATCTTGTGGTGCTCGGAGTGGTTCCCGACCACGTGGCCGTCCCGCACGATGCGTGCAGCCGCCTCCGGGTAGCGGCGCACGTTGTCGCCCACGAGGAAGAACGTGGCGCGCACATGTTCGCGCTTCAGGATGTCGAGCACTCGGGACGTGTAGGGCTCGTTCGGCCCGTCGTCGAAGGAAAGCGCCACCAGCTTTCCGTTCGGGCTGCCGCGCCAGTAGGTCTTTCCGAACAGGCTGGAGCGCGGTCCGAAAGCGCCCATTCCGAGGCCGACGAGCATGAGGAACGCGCCGGCGCACGCAAGAGCGACCCGTAGCCGGCGGCGCCGAGGAGCCTCGTCCCGGACCACGGGGAAATCGCGCCACAAGGGTCGGGCCAGCAGCTTCATCCACAGGTAGTTCGAGACGTAGAGAAACAGGTTTTGCAGCAGCGCGCGGTTCCAGCGCCGGGAGGACGTGCGCACCTTGACCGATGCGAGCACGCGCACCCGTCCGATCCTGCGCAGCCGCTCGGAGATCTCGCTGTCGACCTCGAGGCTGTAGTCGGAGTTCCACCCGCCGACCCGCTCGAACGCCTCGCGGCGCACCGAGAAGTTCGATCCCCACAAGTGCGGTCCGCGGGGATCGTGGCGGTCGAGCCAGTTGAAAGCGGGCACGAGCACCTTGGCGACCAGCCAGCCCTTCCAGTTCGGGCGATCGAACACCACGTTGCCGCCCACGGCTACGACCCCATCCTGATAGCCGCGCACGAGGCACGAAATCCAGTCCGTCGGGACGACGGTGTCGGCGTCGGTGAGAGCGACGATCTCGCCGCGCGCCGCGCCGAACCCGCGGATCAACGCCCGGCAGTAATCGCGGCGCGGCTCGTCGACGACGTTCACGCCGCGGCTCCGGGCCACGTCGGCGGTGCGGTCGGTGCTGGCGTTGTCGACGACGGTGATCTCGATCTTCCCCGGGTAGTCCTGCGCGAGCAGGGCATCCAGGCAACAGGAGAGCAGGCCCTCCTCGTTGTGGGCCGGAACGACGATCGAGACGTCGACGCTCGGCGCCCCTCCTTGCCGCGCGCTCGACCGGGGCGCCGGCACCCACGCAGTGCTCGGGGTGCTCAGGACGCCTCGACGCGATCGGCGGGATGCCCCGGAGACTCGCCGAGGAACTCGACCCACGCCTTCTTGATGCAGGGGTAGTGTTTCGCGGCCTCTGCGAGGCTGAGGAACGCCTCCAGGTTCTTCTCGAATCGGTGCTGGAGCGCGACGTCCCCGATCCGGTCACCGGAAAACGCCTTGTGCGCCATGGCCAGCGAGAACATGTCGGGGAAGACCCTGGCGCCCAAGTGCTCGAGAGGAACGCGCAGCGCCCACAGGCCGCGATTCCCGCCGCCCATGGACGGCGAAGCGGAGAGCAGCAGACCGTGCCGCTCGTGAAACGGCTGCGGGCGGGATCGAGACGTCCAGTCGATCAGGTTCTTCAACGACCCCGGCATCGAGGCATTGTATTCGGGAGAGACGATCACGAAGGCATCGTCCTCGCTGAGACGCCGCTTCAGCTCCTGCGCGCCGGCCGGAATTCCCGCGCGCGCCTCGACGTCGCTGTCATAGGCGGGAACGTCGAAGTCCCGGATCGGAGCCAGA
>VBOS01000261.1 GCA_005893185.1 Candidatus Eiseniibacteriota bacterium | reverse complement strand
CGGTCCGCGACGCGTTTCAGTCCATCTGCTTGCGCAGGAAAGTTGGCACATCGAGCGACTCGCCGCGCCCGCTCCCGCGGTTCCACCGCCCGCCGCGCTCCTCCTCCGAGCGCCGCCAGGGCTGCGGATGGCGCAGGTCGGCGCCGTCCGCCGCCGGGTGGGCGGCGCGCTCCACCAGCTTCAGGCGCGGCTCGGTCTGCCCGAAGCCGGTCGCGATCACGGTGATCATGATCTCGCCGTCCATGTTGGGGTCGATGACCGCCCCGAAGATCACGTTCGCGTCGTCGCCGGCCGCGCCCACGACGATGTTCGCCGCCTCGTTGACCTCGTGGAGCGTGAGATCCCTGCCGCCCGTGATGTTCACCAGCACGCCTTCGGCCCCCGCGATCGAGACATCCTCGAGCAGCGGGCTCGAGACCGCCGCCTGGGCGGCCTCGGCGGCGCGCGAAGGACCCGTGCCGCGCCCGGTTCCCATCAGCGCGTTCCCGCGGTTCGACATCACCGCCTTCACGTCGGCGAAGTCGAGGTTCACGATGCCCGGCACGGTGACCAGGTCGGAGATCCCCTTGGTCGCCTTGAGCAGCACCTCGTCGCACACGCTGAAGGCGTCCGTGAGCACGGTCCCCCGCTCGACCACCCCCAGCAGCCGCTCGTTGGGGATCACGATCAGCGTGTCCACCTCGGCGCGCAGCTCGCCCAAGCCCTCCTCGGCCTGGCGCATGCGCTTGCGGCCCTCGAACTGGAAGGGCTTGGTGACCACCGCCACCGTGAGCGCGCCGGTCTGCTTGGCGATGCGCGCCACGACCGGGGCGGAGCCGGTGCCGGTCCCACCGCCCATGCCGGCGGCGATGAACACCATGTCGCTGTCGGTGAGCGCGTCGCCGATCGCCTGGGCGTCCTCTTCGGCTGCGACCCGGCCGCGCGCCGGATCACCCCCCGAGCCAAGCCCTCGCGTGGCGGCCGCCCCGATCTGGATCCGGTGCGGCGCGAGCGATTGATTGAGAGCCTGCACGTCGGTGTTGGCGGAGATGAACTCCACGCCGTGGAGCCCCGCTCCGATCATGCGGTTCACAGCGTTGCCGCCCGCGCCCCCGCACCCGATCACCTTGAGCTTCGCTGCGCTTGTCGTCTCGATTTCCAGCTCGAACATGGCACCACTCCCTGTGCCTGCTCCGGCTTCTCCGTCGGCCGGGCGATCCGCCGCGCCGGCGAGCCGGAGGTGAGGCAGTTGGGTGCCGTTCATGTCGGCGACGATGCACGAAATCTTCGTGGTCCCGATGTCGAGCCCCACGCCGGTCGCGAAGCGGGGGTCCGCGACATTCGCCGCGAGCCCTCCGAGCCCCTGGGGAACTCCCAGGCGCACCGGCATCTCGAACACCTGCTCGGCCAGCTCGACCAGGCCCGGCATGAGCGAGGTCCCGCCGGTCAGCACAACGCCGCCACCCAGGAGCTCGGCGAAATGGTTCTTCTTCACCTCCTTGTTGGCGATGGCGAAGATCTCTTCCATGCGCGGCTCGATCATCGAGGCCAGCACGCGGCGTGAGATCTGGCGATCGGGCCGGCCGCCCACACCCGGCACCGAGACGCACTCTTCCGGCCGCACCAGCGCAGCCAGCGCGCATCCATGCTGGATCTTGATCTGCTCCGCCTTCTCGATGGGCGTGCGCAGCCCGATCGCGATGTCGCTCGTCACGTTGGCGCCGCCGAACGGCACGATCGCCGTGTGGCGGATCGAGCCCTCGAAGAACACCGCGACGTCGGTCGTTCCGCCGCCGACATCGAGGAGCACGACGCCCAGATCGCGCTCGTCGCTTCCCAGCACTGCGTTGCTCGATGCGAGCGGCTCCAGCACCAGGTCGGTCACCTTCGCCCCGGCCCGCTGGATCGCGCGGCAGATGTTCTTGGCCGAGGTCACGGCCCCGGTGATGATGTGGACCTCGGCCTCGAGCCGCACGCCGCTCATGCCGATCGGGTCCTTGATCCCGCTCTGGTCGTCCACGATGTACTCCTGCGGGATCACGTGGATGATCTCCCGGTCCAACGGGATCGCGATCGCCTTGGCCGCCTCGACCACGCGATCGACGTCGGCGGCCCCGATCTCGTTGTCCTTCCGCGACACCGCGATCACGCCGCGGCTGTTGATGCTGCGGATGTGATCCCCCGCGATGCCGGCGGTCACGGCTTTGACCGTCACGCCGGCCATGCGCTCGGCCTCGTCCACCGCGCGCTGGATGCTCTGCACGGTCTTCTCGAGGTCCACGACCACGCCGCGCCTCAAGCCTTCGCTCGGGGCGTTGCCGACACCCACGACGCGCGGCTCTGTGCCGCCGTTCTGATCCGCCACGATGCACGAGATCTTGGTGGTTCCGATGTCGAGTCCTACGAATATCCGTCCCGCCTGTCCCATAGTGATGCTCACCTCCCAGTCCTTGGGCGCCTCATCCTCCGTGCGTTCCCGCCGGTGCGGCCGGCCCGGGGGGGCGCACGATCACCTGATGCTCGTATCTCATGTCCACCTCTTCCGCGAGCGTTCCGCGGCGCTCGAGATCGGCCAGCACGACACGCAGGGCGGAGAGCGTCCGCACGCCCGGCGGCCAGGCCGGACACAGCACCCGCGTGCCGCTCATGAGCAGCAGCCCGGTGGTGCGCGAGTCGGACACGTCGATCTCCGACGTGCGCGCGCCCAGCTCCAGCTCGCGCGCCGAGAGCGCCTGGATCCACGCCAGCCCGCGCTCGACGGCGGGCGTTCCGATGCGCGCCCCGGCTGGCAGAGCTTCGAGCCGCGGGCCCGAGAGCAGCGGCACGTCCGCCGTCACGCCGTTCGCGAGCGGCGCGAGCAGGACTCCCGCCGAATCGATCTCCCACGGAACGCCGTGCGCCACCCGCAGCACCGGAACGCGCTCCTCGATGCGCACCTCGACGCCGCGCAGGCCACTGCGCAGCACGCGGGCCTTCGCCACGCGCGGCTCGAGCAGGAGCCGCTGCCGGGCACGGTCGAGGTCGCGCGCGGAGGGATCGACGCCGCGAGCGATGCCGGCGATGGCGAGCACCGATCCCGGATCGAGCGCGCGGGCGCCCACCACGCGCACGTTGGTCACGGCCGCGACACGGTGCCACAGTCCCTGCCACGGCACGTGCGCGAGGCCCGCCAGCGTGAGGATGCCCCCCAGCATGACTCCCACCCGCCGTAGCCGCCCGCCGCGACGGCGCCGCGGCGATTCGCGCAGAGCGCGTCCCTCGTAGAGGTTCATCGCCCTCTCCTGAGTCCGGCGGCCGCAGCGAGCTCCAGCGCAAGCAACACGTCGTCTCCCAGCTTCCACACGTCGCCCGCTCCCAGCGTCAACACGACGTCTCCGGGCCGAGCGGCGGCTGCGGCTTCGGCGACTGCGGCCGCGGGGTCGGGCGCGTACGCCACGTGCGTCGCGCCGCGGGCGGCGGCGGATTCCACGATCGTGCGTCCGGTGACACCCGCGATCGGCGCCTCGCCCGCCGCGTAGACATCGAGCACCCACACCCGCTCGGCGTCGGCGAAAGCGGCTCCGAACTCATCGCGCAGGAGCGATGTTCGTGTGTAGCGATGCGGCTGGAACAGCACGAAGACGCGGCCGCCCAGCGTGCGAGCGGCGGCCAGCGTGGCGCGGATCTCCGTCGGGTGGTGCCCGTAGTCGTCCACCACCCGCACCTCTAAGGCCTCGCCGCGGGTCTCGAAACGCCGGCCGACGCCGCCGAACTGGGCGAGCGATTCGGCGATGTGCCCGAACCCCACCTCGACCTCGAGGCCGACGGCGATGGCCGCGAGCGCGTTCAAGACGTTGTGCGCCCCCGGGACCTTGAGCTCCACCGCTCCCATCTCGGTGCCGAATGCGTGCACGCGGAAGCGGGAGCCGTGGGGCACCAGCTCGATGGCGGATGCGCGAATCTCGGCCTCGGCCCGCGTGCCGTAGAGCGTTGTGCGCTTCGCCACGAGCGGCAGGACCGCGCGCACCTCCGCGTCGTCCGCGCACAGCACGGTCACGCCGTAGAAGGGCACCCGGTTCGCGAAGTAGACGAACGCCTGCCGCAAGGCGTCCAGCCCCGAGTAGAAGTCGAGGTGTTCGCGATCGATGTTCGTGATCACAGAGACCGCGGGGTTGAGCCGCAGGAACGAGCCGTCGCTCTCGTCGGCCTCAGCCACCAGGAACTGGCCGTGCCCGAGGCGGGCGTTGGATCCGATCGCGTGGAGCCTGCCGCCCACGACGATCGTGGGATCGAGCCCGCCGCGCGCCAGCACGGCCGCGATCATCGAGGTGGTCGTGGTCTTGCCGTGCGAGCCGCCCACTGCGACGCCGTACTTCATGCGCATCAGCTCCGCCAGCATCTCGGCCCGCCCAATCACGGGGATCGCAGTTGCACGCGCAGCGGTCAGCTCCGGGTTCTCGGGGCCCACCGCGCTCGAGTACACGACGACCTGCGCGCCCTCGACGTTGGCCGGGGCGTGGCCGTGGAACACGCGCCCGCCGAGCCGGACGAGACGCTCCGTGATCTCCGAGAGCCTGAGGTCGCTGCCCGAGACCTGGTAGCCGAGGTTGAGCAGCACCTCGGCGATACCCGACATCCCGGCCCCGCCGATGCCGATGAAGTGGATGCGGTGCGTACGTCCGTACACTCAGGCTCCTCCCCCGTTGCGCGCCATCAACGCCCCCCGCCCGAGCGGCCCGCTGCGTCCGCGTCCTCGGCCGCCCCGCGCGCCGCCTTGCGGCCGGCCGCCCAGCGGGCGAGGCTCCTCGCGATGCGAGCGGCTGCGTCAGGCCGGGCGAATGTGCGCGCGTTCGCCGACATGCGGGACAGCGTCTGGCGGTCGGAGAGCAGATGCGCGATCTCCTTCGCCAGGCGCTCGCCGCTGAGCTCGCGATCGAGGATCATCGAGGCGGCGCCGCGATCCACCAGGTTGCTGGCGTTCACGACCTGGTGGTCGTCGGCCGCGTGGGGATAGGGAATCAGGATCGCAGGCGTTCCGACCACCGCGATCTCCGCGAGCGTCATCGCCCCCGAGCGGGACACCACGAGGTCCGCGGCCGCGTAGGCCATGTGGATGCGCTGCAGGAACGGCACGACGCGCGCGGGCAGCTGCTCGGCGGCCACGATCCCGCCCGCCCACTCGAGGTCCTCGCGCCCGGTCTGGAGGATGAACTGGACGTCCACCCGCCCCTTGAGCCGGCGCATGGCCTCGATGGCCGCCTCGTTGATGCGGTGCGCGCCGCGGCTGCCGCCGAACACGAAGATCGTCGGCTTGCCGCTCACCAGGCCGAACTCGACCAGCGCAGCTCCGCGGTCTCCGCTGAGGATGTGGGCGCGCACGGGATTTCCGCTCACCTTGAGGTTGTCCTTGCGCCGAAAGTACGAGCGCGCCTCGACGAATGAGAGGTGCACTTCGTCCGCGATCCGCGCCAGCCAGCGGTTGGCGACCCCCGGGATGCTGTTCTGCTCCTGGAGCAGCAAGGGACGCCCCAGCAGCCAGGTCGCGAGCGCGACAGGCCCGCTCACGTATCCGCCCGTTCCCAGCACGACGTCGGGGCGCTCGGTGGCCACCACCCACAGGGACTGGACGAGCCCGATCGCGTTGGAGACCAGCGCCACCGGCCAGCGCCACCACGCGCGCCGCGGGAAGCCGCGCGCCGTCACGAAGCGGATCGGGAACCCGGCGCCCGGCACGGCCTGGGCCTCGAGGCCGCGCCGGCTGCCGACGAACACGATCACGGCGTCGGGATTCTGGCGCCGCAGCTCCTCGGCCACTGCGATCCCGGGGAACACGTGCCCCCCCGTTCCGCCGCCCGCGATCATGACCTTCATGCCGCCCCCTTGCCCGTTCTGCGCGGACTCGCCCAGCGCTGGCGCGTCAGCGCCTCGCCCGCTGCGTTCATGCCGCTGATGCGGTACAACACGCCGGCCGCCCCCAGGTTGGCGATGAGCGCCGATCCTCCGTAGGAGACGAACGGCAGCGGCAGGCCGGTGGTGGGGGCCAGCCCGGTGGCCACCGCCAGGTTGAAGACGGCGTAGAGGCCGAACTGCAGTGTGATCCCGGCGGCCAGGAGGGCGAAGGACGCATCCGACGCGCGCGCCGCCGTGCGCATCCCGCGCCACAGCAGGAGCGCGAACAGCACGAGGAGCGCGCTGGCCCCGATGAATCCCAGCTCCTCGGCCAGGATGGAAAAGATGAAATCGGTGTGCGCCTCGGGCAGGAACAGGTACTTCTGCAGGCCGCCCCCCAGGCCCCTTCCCACCCACCCGCCGGATCCGATCGCGATCAGCGACTGGTCGAGCTGCCAGCCGGCGCCGCGCTGGTCGAGCGAGTTCGAGAACGCGAACTCGATGAACGTGCGCAGGCGGACCATCTGATACGGGTGGGTCTTGAGCGCGACGGCCAGCGCGACGAGGGCGCCCGCGACCGGCACGGTCAGATGCGAGATGCGCGCGCCGGCGAGGAACAGCATCGCGAGCCCGGTGAGCGCGAGCAGCGCGGCCCCGCTCAGGCTGGGCTGGAGCAGGATGAGTCCGGAGAGCGTGGCCACGAGCCCCAGCGGGAGCAGGACGCCGCGTGCAAGACCGTTCTCCGCCGGCGGGTGACGCCTGAGCCACCACGCGAGGAAGAGGACGGCCGCCATGCGGGCGATGTCAACGGGCTGGACCGAGAAGGGCCCGAGCGGCAGCCAGCGCGACGCGCCGTTCGCGTCGCGGCCGGCCACCACCACGGCGGCGAGCAAGAGGGCCGCGATCCCGAACAGCCAGGGCGCGAGCGTTTCGAGCCGCTTGAGACTGACGCGCGAGCACAGCAGGAACGCGACGACGCCGAGCACCGCCCGCTCGAGCTGGCGGATCAGGAAGTGGTCCGGATCCTGGTAGCGCGTGATGCCGAGGATCGCGGTGGACGAGTACACCATCACAACGCCGACCGCCGTGAGCGCGAGTGAGAGAACCGGGATCCAACCGTCGCCGCGTCTCACGTTGCGGCCTCCGTGAGCTTGAGGCGGGCCACCTCGTCCTTGAAGCGGCGGCCGCGGTCTTCGTAGTCGCGGAACATGTCGAACGACGCGCAGCCCGGAGACAGCAGGACGACCGGCCGTGCGGCGGGCGCTCCACCCTCCACCGGCCGCCGCGCGATCTCGAACGCGGTCCGCACCGCTTCGGAGAGCGTGGCCGCCGCCGTCATCGGCAGCCCGCGCCAGGCCGACGCGATCTTGGCTGCGCCTTCCCCGATCAGCACAGCGTGTCGCACCTTGCGGCGCGCAGCCTCTCGCACGGCGACGAAGTCCTGCCCCTTGTCGCGTCCGCCCGCGATCAGCACAACGGGTTGCTCGAAGCTCTCGAGCGCGACCGCGAGCGAATCGAGGTTGGTGGCCTTCGAGTCGTTCACGAACTCGACGCCGTCCACGATCCCGGCGGGCTCCAGGCGGTGCTCGAGACCGCGGTACGCGCGCAGAACGGCGCGCAGCGTGTCGGGAGCGATCTCGAGCGGGAGCACGGTCGCGAGCGCGGCGCACACGTTGGCGTGGTTGTGCGCCCCGCGCAACGCGAGCTCCGACACCGGGAGCAGCGGCTCGGTCCCGCCGCGCCACGCCAGCGCGAGCTGGCCGCGGGCCCGGAACGCACCGTGGTCCACCGGCCCCGCGATCGAGAACGCGAGCGGAGTGGCTGCGCCTGTGCGGCGGCTTGCGACCGCTGGATCGTCTGCGTTCCACACCGAGTAGTCCTCTCCGTCCTGACGGACGAACAGCCGCTGCTTGAGCGCAGCGTACGACTCGAGGTCGTCGTGGCGGTCGAGGTGGTCGGGCGTCAGGTTGAGCCAGGTCGCGACGAACGGCTTCAGGCGCTCCACCGTCTCGAGCTGGAACGATGAGACCTCTGCGACCAGCAGGCCCCGGGGGCTCACCTGCTCCGCGACCTCGCAGATCGCGCGGCCGATGTTGCCGCACACCTCGACCTCGCGGCCGGCGGCCGAGAGCAGCGCGCCTGTGAGGTGCGTCGTCGTGCTCTTGCCGTTCGTGCCGGTCACGCACACCAGCGGAGCGTGGGCCGCGAGGTAGCCGATCTCCAGCTCGGAGAGCAACGGGATGCCGTTCGCGCGCGCAGCGACCGCGAGCGGATGCTTCACGGGGATCCCCGGGCTCCACACCACGAAGTCGCGCCCTTCGAGCAGACCGGCATCGTCGCGTCCCAGCATCGCCTCCGCGCCGAGAGCGGTGAGACGCCGGGCCGCATCGGGCAGCGCGGTAGCACCCCGCGCGTCACATACGCGCACAGCCAGGCCGTGGCGGCGGAGCAGCGCAGCCGCTGCCAGCCCCGAGCGCGCTGCGCCCACGACCAGCGGGCGCGTGCCGGGGAGCGGATGCCGGGCGTCGATCGTCACTGGAGCTTGAACGTCGAGAGCGAGAGCAGGGCGAGCAGCGCGCCCGCGATGTAGAAGCGCAGCACGACGCGCGATTCGGCCCAGCCCGCAAGCTCGAAATGG
>VBOS01000260.1:376-1561 GCA_005893185.1 Candidatus Eiseniibacteriota bacterium | reverse complement strand
GGGTGGCGGGCAGCAGCCCCGCAGCCTCCTCGAGGCGCACGAAGTCGTCGGTGCTGAAGAAGGCGCCGAGCGCGCGACGGTGGACGGCGAGCGCCAGCGCGAGCGGGAGCGCCACCGGCAGCCAGCGCGCCGCCCTCGAATCGAGCCACGCGCGCGGGCTCTTGGGGCGGCTCCCGCCGCGCCGGTCCGTGGGCACGTTCGCACCTCCGCGTGGGGTTCGTTCGACGATTGCGCTGCGCTTGTTTCGCGCAAGGGCTCGCGCGAACCGCCGCGGCATCATAGCGCAGCAGCCCAGGAGTGGGCGGCGCTTGCGCCCGCGACGCGCGCCGTGGCTTACTCGTCCGCCATGACCCCCGCCCGCAACACGCTCGCCATCATCGGGGCAGGCCCGATCGGGCTCGAAGCCGCGGCCGCAGCGCTCGATCACGGCTTCGACGTTCACGTCTTCGAGCAGGGCGATGTCGGCTCCCACTCGATCGCCTGGGGCCACGTCCGCATGTTCACGCCCTGGCGCATGAACGTGGGGCCGGCGGCCGCGCGCCTTCTCACGCGCGCCGGGTGGACCGCGCCCGATCCCGAGCAATGCCCGACCGGCCTCGACCTGGTGGAGCGCCTGCTCCAGCCCCTTGCCGCGCTGCCCGAGCTGGCGAAGCGCGTCCACACGCGCGCGCAGGTGGCGCACGCGAGCCGGAGCGGCGCGCTCAAGGGCGACCTGATCGGCGACGAGCGGCGCCGCGCGCATCCGTTCCGGCTGCTGGTGCGCGACCCGGGAGGGCGCGAAAGCTTCCTGCACGCCCACTCGCTGATCGACGCATCCGGCGTCTATTCCAGGCCCAACTGGGCGGGCGACGGCGGGATTCCGGCGCGCGGCGAGCTCTACCTGGCGCCGCAGATGTCCTACCACGTGGACGACGTGCTGGGCGCGCGTCGCGGTCGCTACGCCGGCCGGCGCACGCTCGTGATCGGCGGCGGCGCGAGCGCCGCGACCTCCGTCCTGGCACTCGCCGAGCTGGCGGGGCAAACGCCCGGCACATCGGCGGTGTGGGCGACGCGCGAGCGACTCGCCGAGCTCCTGCCCGAGATCCACGGAGACCCTCTGCCCGAGCGCCGTGCGCTCTATGCCCGGGCGCGGGAGATCGCCCGCGGCGGCGATCCCGCGGTCACGCATGTGGGAGGCGTCACGAT
>VBOS01000260.1:0-340 GCA_005893185.1 Candidatus Eiseniibacteriota bacterium | reverse complement strand
CACGCGCGAGCTCCAGGTGCACGAGTGCTACGCGACGCGCGGAACGATGAAGCTCTCGGCCGCGCTGCTCGGGGCGCGTTCCAAGGACTGCCTCGACGCGCCCGCGCTCGGCATCGAAGCGCTCCGCAACCCGGAGCCCGGGTTCTTCGTCCTCGGGAACAAATCCTACGGCCGGAACCCCAACTTCCTGCTCGAGACCGGCTACCGGCACGTGGCCGAGGTGGTCGTAGCACTGGCGCAGGAACTCGAAGTCGCGGCGCAGGCCTAGGCTCCGTTGGAGAACGCCGGGGAGGCCTCGTGAGGGGGTGGGCTTTGAGCGCTGCCTTCACCCTCGCCGCCG
>VBOS01000259.1 GCA_005893185.1 Candidatus Eiseniibacteriota bacterium | reverse complement strand
GGCGACCGGTCCCTCGTGTGGCGCCGTGTCTTTCCCTGGTCGGCGCCAAAGGCGGCTCAGGTCGCATCTTGGGTCGACCTGTTGGTCGCGGCCATCGCGCGCGCGACCCCGGTGTTCGACGGGCGCTGCGAGTCGTGCGGCACCGGCGTCGTGCGACAGTACGTGCGGGTGGATGACCTGCCCATGCTGTTGTGCACGACTTGCCAGCAGCGGATGCAGAGCGAGGGCGATATGGCCGACCGCGCCTACGACATGATCGAGGCGCGCCACGCGGCCGGCGCGACCCGTGCGCTGCTGGCCGCGATGGCGGGCGCCGTGGCATGGGCCGCGATTGGAGCGCTGACCGAGCGCATGTTCGCGGCCGCCGCCATCGGGATCGGGGCGCTCGTAGCGTGGGCCTACCGGCACGGCGCGGGCCGCGTCGACCGGGCCGGCCGGGTGATCGCAGCCGGTCTCACGCTCTTCAGCGTGGTCGCAGGCGAGATCCTTCTCGATTCCTGGTGGGTGGCGAAGGCGAATCCGGAAATCGGGTTCCGTCTCGATGCCGGGGGGTACGTCTACGCGCAGGCGTGGCTCAAGAACCCGGGACAGGAGATCCTCTCTCTCTTCTTCGGGCTCATCGGGGCATGGGTCGCCAACCGTGCGCTGCAGCGTCCGAAGCTCCGCGCCAAGATCGAGTCCACCCCCGAGCAGAGAAGAGCCGCATGAGGGAGGGACCGTCCGACTCCGTCGGCTCGACCGGGTGACGGTGCCTACTTGAGATTCCGCTCCTCCAGCCCTACGAGCGGCTTCCCGTCGCCATCCATCAGCTCGAGAATGCGGCCCCGGATGCGATAGCGGCGCGTGTCGTTCAGCGCGCGCAGGAACGCGGCCTCCATGTCCATCGCCGGACACGCCATCTGAGACGAGATCATGGGACTGAACCGCAGCGTACCGCTGCCGGCCTGGTAGCGGCCGGAGATGCGGTTGCAGCCTCCCGAGCCGGTGACGCGCTTCGAGATGGACTCGAGCACGATCCAGGGCTCGCGCTGATCCGCGGGCACCGTCACGGACCGATCGCCGATTCGCACCGGGCGCCAGCGCGAGTCTTCGAGATCGGACTGCGGCGGCTGCTCATCGCATCTCCTCCCGGGCATCGCGTCCACGAACTTCTCCACGATCAGCGTGGGCTCCGGACCCTTGCCCTCCATCTTCGGGCGCGGCTCGATGCGTACCTGGAGCACGGTGTAGACGCGCTCGAGGGTCCGGTACTCGCCGCTCATCTCTACCGGCCATTGGAGACCCGAGCGGCACTCGCGGAAGCGCGCAGCGTCTGCCATGTAGCGGAACATGCCCGAGAGCTTGAGGCGCGGCTCCATCGCCTCGAGGGTGGGGCGGCGCGTCAGCTCGGAAGGCGGCTTCGAATCCAGCGGGTTCCCCCTGCGGTCCACCTTCCGAAGCGTCCGCGCCTCCTCTACCGCCCAGCGCGTGTCGCCCTCGCGATCGCCGGAAAGGATCAACGTGCCGTCGCCCGCGATCGACCACGCGCCCAGGTCGTAGTAGACCTCGTCCCGCCCGTTGAGTAGGTAGGTCGAGCGCCGCATGTAGGCGCCTCCGGGCAGCAGGTTGATCTGGCAGCGGGCCCCCACGCAGTCGGGACAGGGCAGGAGCCCGGCGAACGTCGCGGGCAGCGTCCCGAGCGCAGAGCCGGCGCTACCGGCCTTCGCGAGATCCGGCGCCGCGAAGGCCGCGCAACCCGGCCACGGTGCCCCGGACGCGAGCGCCAACGGCACGACGCGCAAGGCTCGCAGGGCGCGTGCGATCAGCGCGGGACGCGGTAGGCCTCGAACCGTCCGATGAACATCAGTTCTTCGCACAGGAGCGCGCGAGCCGCGGCCAGGTCTCTCCTCTGTACTGCCTGGTAGAACTACCTCGCGACTTCGCCCCCGTCCGGCATCGCTCGGCTACCACCTCTCGTCGGCCGTCGGTCCGTAGATCGAGGGCAGCGGTACGTTCACGAGGCGCAGGTAGACGCTCAGCTGTCCCCGGTGGTGGATGAGGTGGTTGACGTTCTGGCGCATGACCGCGAGGCGCGGCAGCGTGAAGAGGATGCGCTCGCCCGCCTTCAGCGACCACATCACCATGTAGTCCGCATCCTGAGCCTTCGCCAGCACTTCACGGGCCTCGTTCACGTTGCGGTCGAACTCCGCGAGCAGCGTTTCCGTCTTCTCCAGCGTGTACGACGGGGCGGCGCTCAAATCGAGCACGCTCTGCCGCATCGTGAGGGTCAGCCAGCCCGGCATGCGGGCAACGAGCTGTGCCAGATGCCCCAGGGAAAACGATTTCTCGTGCGGCTTCCAGGCCCCCAAGTCAGCCGGGACGCGTTCGAGCAGCCGGCGGGTGGTCGGCAGCTCAGCTTCGAGCTCGGCGAGGAACGACTGGGAAATGTTCCGGGGTTGGGTCGGCGGTGCGGCATTCGGGGCGCTCATGGAGGCCTCTGTGCGGGAGTCGAATCGGAGATCGCGCAGCGAAACGGCGCGAGGATCATAGACCGCGGATGCCGCGCCGTCACCCCATCGCAAGCGCCGATTTCTCCCATCGAGTGGAACGTGAAGCGATCGCGTGAACTGCCTCATCGAGAGGCACTTGAATGCTCGTGCATTTTCGAGCGAAACACCGCCTCCACCGGTACACCTGATCGATCGTCGGTACGTTCATGCCATTTTCGGTTATCCTGCGGCTCCCGCAACGTGCCCCGTCCAGGGAGGGACCTTGCTCGATCCCGCCGCCCCGACTGCAGTCCCCGCCCGGCTCGCCGATCCACGGCAGGTGCTGGAGCGCGTCTTCGGCTACCGCCACTTCCGCCCCGGCCAGCGCGATGTGATCGATGCCGTGCTCGCCGGGCGCGACTGCATCGCGCTCATGCCGACCGGCTCCGGCAAGTCGCTCACGTTCCAGATCCCGGCGCGCGTCCTGCCCGGCACGGTGCTCGTCGTCTCGCCCCTCATCTCGCTGATGAAGGACCAGGTGGATGCCCTCGCCCGGTTTGGATTCCATTCCGCCGTGCTCAACTCGACCTGGAGCTGGTGTACGTGGCGCCCGAGGGGCTCGAAGGCTCGCTGCGGCGCCTGATCGCCGAGTGTCCGATCCGGCTCGTGGTGGTGGACGAAGCGCACTGCATCAGCCACTGGGGGCACGATTTTCGCCCGGCGTACCGCCAGCTCCAGGACTTGAAGTCGCTGCTCGGGGACATTCCAGTGCTGGCGCTCACCGCCACCGCCACGCGGCGCGTGGCGGGCGACATCATCCGCCAGCTCGGGATGCAGAAGCCGGCCGGGTTCAAGGGCTCGTTCTTCCGGCCCAACCTGCGCATCACCGTGCAGAAGAAGGGCGCGGGGCGCGAGAGCCGCCAGGACATTCTCGGGATCGTGCGGCGGCGCGCGGGCGACTGCGGCATCGTCTACGCCCTGAGCCGCAAGTCGGTGGAGAGTCTCGCCGAGTGGCTGCGCCGCCACGGCGTGCGAGCGCTCCCCTACCACGCCGGGCTGTCCGACGGCGAGCGCGCACGTACGCAGGACGCATTCGCGCGGGACGAGCTGGACGTGGTGGTGGCGACCGTGGCCTTCGGGATGGGGATCGACAAGAGCAACGTGCGCTTCGTGATCCATCGCGACATGCCGCGCAGCATCGAGGCCTGGACGCAGGAGATCGGCCGCGCCGGACGCGACGGGCTCGAGAGCGACTGCGTGCTGCTCTACTCGTGGGCGGACGTGATCGGCTACGACGCGTTTCTGGACGAGATCGAGGATCCGGAGATCCGGGGTGAGACGCGGAACAAGACCGTCCAGATGTTCCGGCTCGCCGACGGCCGGGAGTGCCGGCACCAGGCGCTGGCGCGCTACTTCGACGAGGCGCTCGCTGCCTGCGCCACGAGCTGCGACGTGTGCCGCGGCGAGGGCATCGATCTCCTGATCGGCTCCTCGCGCGCGCCCGGCCTCGCGAAGGTGGCGCGCGGCTCGCCCCACCCGCCGTCTCCCGCGGTTCCTGCCCTGGGCGCCATGGAAGCTGCCGCTTTCGAGCGGCTCCGGGCCCTGCGCCGACGGCTGGCGGAAGCGGAGGGGGTGCCCGCCTACATTGTCTTCAGCGATGCTGTGCTGCGCGCGATGCTGGTATCGAGGCCGCGGACGCCCGATGCGCTGCTGCGCGTGCCGGGAGTGGGTCCGGTCAAGATGGCGCGCTACGGCGCAGCTTTCATCGCGGCGCTGGCCGAGCCGAGCGGGTAGGCCCTGCTGCGCCAGGTGGGATTCATCCGACGGTCAGCCGTCCGAGGAGGGGTTCGGAGGCTCGACTTGCCCGCCCACCCCGGTTCTCCCCGTGGCTTGGTAGAGGTTCAGGCGCGTGTACAGCGTCTTCAGGCTGATTCCGAGGCGACGGGCCGCCTCGGGCTTGTCGCCCCGGACCATGCGCAGCGTCGCCAGGATCATGCGTCGTTCCACGTCGGCCAATGGAGTTCCCACGGGGATCTGCAGGGCGCTGCCCTCTTCCATCGGTGACTGTTCTGCCTCATCCTCCGGCAGTCCCGGATCGTCCACGACATCGCGGGCGATGATGGCCGTCCGCTGGACCACGTTGCGGAGCTCCCTCACATTCCCGGGCCAGGAGTATTTCGCGAGCTTCCTCAATCCCCGCTCCGACCACTTCTTGCTCGTTCCCTCGCGGAGGTTGAATTCGGACAAAAAGTGCTCCGCGAGCATCAGGATGTCGTCACCCCGTTCCCGGAGCGGCGGAACCTCGATCTGGAACACGTTGAGACGCCAGTACAGATCCTCGCGCAGCCGTCCCTGACGAAGGGCCCGCTCCGGATCGCGGTTGGTCGCTGCCAGCACCCGGACATCCACCACGACCGGCTCCGACGCCCCGACCCGCATGAGACGGCCCGACTCGATCACACGCAGCAGCTTCACTTGGAGGTCGACAGGCATCTCGGTGATCTCATCCAGCAGCAGCGTGCCGCCGTGGGCCGCCTCGAAGTAGCCCTTGCGCGCATGCTCGGCGCCTGTGAAACTGCCCCGCTCGTGGCCGAACAGCTCGCTCTCGATCACGCTGGGCGAGATCGCGCCGCAGTTGACCGCCACGAACGGCCCGGCCGTGCGCCGACTCATCTGGTGCACGGTCTGCGCCACCAGTTCCTTCCCGGTGCCGGTCTCGCCCAGGATCAACACGCCGGCCTGCGAGGGCGCGATCTTGCTGATCAGATCATAGACCCGCTGCATCGGGAGCGACCGCCCCAGCATGGGCCCGAAGCGGCCCATCCGGCGCACGAGCCGGGTGAGGATCGCGTGCAATCGGGCGAGGTCCACCGGCTTGGTGAGGAAGTCGACCGCTCCATGCCGCAACGCCCTGTCGACGGCTTCGACCGTGGCTGTGCCGGTGATCACGACGAAGTCGGGCTGCGGGTTGGGCCCGGCCCCGAGCAGGTCGAAGCCGCTCCCGTCCGGCAGCGCCAGGTCCACGAACACGACCCCATGCGATCGTTCGCGCAACTGGGCACGAGCCTCGTGCAGCGTTCCAGCCTGGGACACGTCGAAGCCCTCGTGCGCAACCAGGTGTGCAAGGCCCTCGCGGAAGTCGAGGTCGTCCTCGACCACGAGCGCGCGGAATTGGTCGTGGCCCGTCCCAGCCGCACGCCGAATGAGCTCGCCTCGGATGGCACTCATGAGAGGCCGCGGACAGCGCTACCGGACTCGCCGTGAACAGAGCTTGCGGCAACCGCGATCCCTACACCGGGGCGCCTCCTGCCCTGCAAGCCCGTCGAGGCGTCCGGACCCTGAAGGCTGATCCCGACCCCGGATGTGGATTCTGAACGGCGTTGTCGATGCGCGTGCGAGAACTTCTCCGGCATTCGCGGAGAGCATGGCCGCGGCCACAAGGTGAACTACCTCCTGATCCGCCGCGCCGAGCTCGCTTCAACGTTACCTGGCCAGCCGACGCGGTCGCCTGGGGCCCGACTCCGCGTCGTCCACGATCCCTCTCCCGTTGGAGTAGGGGCTGTCAGTGTCTCGATGAACGGCAATTGCTATACTAATAACGTGTTCCCTCTGTTGTCCAATAACAATCGTGTTAATTGTGAGACGTATAGGGGATGCCGCCGACGGCCCGCTCCGCCGGGGGCCTGGGCTGGGAGCCCATATCGCCGGGGGGGTGCTTGTAAATTATACAAACCCATAAAGCCCGAATATTACTGGGCTAGGGTCCCGGCCGGGGTCAGAAGTGAGCGTCCAGGACCGCCTCGGCCCCCTGCAGCGCCTCCTGGGTGATTTGGGGCCAGTCCGGCCTGCGCGCGCGGAATGCGAACCGCACTCGCCTGAGCAGGCCGGCCGCGATGTAGGGCGCCAGACGCTCCACCGGCGACCGGATCGAGGATCGCCTGTATCCGTCCAGCAAGGCGTCGGCCATCGTGTCTGCCGAGCCGCGCGACAACTTTCCGGACAGGACGTTGATCTCCCACTGCGAGATGAGACTCCCTAAGTCGTCGGCGGGATCGCCGCGGCATGCGGAATCGAGATCCACGATCGCCGCCTCCCTCCCGTTGAGCAGCACCTGCCCTTCCGAAAAATCGCCGTGCACCGGAAGCTGTACGGGCGGCGCGGAGCCCAGCCACGCCGCGAGACGGGACGCGATGGCGCCGGCCCGTCCTGAAAGGGGCGGACTGAGGAAGCCGATTTCGCGCGCCAATGAGAACACGTAGGCCTTCTCGTCGTCGCGCGTCCACCACTCGAGCCCGTCGGTGGGTTGCGCGTGCAGCTCGGCCAGCGCCGCCCCGACGTCCACGATCGCGTTCCAGTCGATGTCGGGTGCCGCGCAGCGCTCCGACAGCATCTGGCCGGGAAGCCACTCGAATGCGAGCAGTCGGTGGCGGTTCGAGTAACCGAGGAGGCGCGCAACCCGGAGCGGCCCTCTCGAGCCGAATGCCTCCGCGTTGCGGCGGGCGCGGTGGTAACCACTCCGCGTGTAGACCTTGAGGAGGACCCGGGAGCCGTCGGCGCCGCGCGCCTCGACGGAGTAGCGCCGTCCCGGCCAGTAGCGAAGGCTTCGGATCTCACCCCACCACATCTCGGGGTGGTCGGGCAGGACCTCGCGGAGGAGTGACGCGCGCTCGTCCCGGTTGGTCAGCTTCGGGACCTGTTCGAGCTTGGTGTCGTTCGGGAACACCGTGACAAGCACGGCCGAGTCCCGCAGCACCAGGCGTCCGGGTCCCAGGGGCGTTCCCACGGCCGGAGTGCCCTCATTGCACAGGCTCCAATCGAGGTCCTCCGACCGGCACGCCTGAACATCGAGGTCGCATTCGGCCTCGCCGACGTCCACGTGGTACAGCGCCCGACAGTATTTTTCCGGGCGGTACCTGACGTGGGCGACCTTGGCCGCCTTGAGCTCCAGTGCGGGCACGGCTTCCCTAAGCGCGGCCAGGAACGCGTCGGGATCGAGCACCGTGGCCAGACCCGGAAGGGCCGCATCACGACTGGCCAGATCAGCTTCTGCGGGCGAAAGCACGGGATTCCTGGGCGTCATTTCGGCCATTCGGTCATCGTGCGGTGCCCGCCCCGGCGGTCATCGAAGCCCCCCCGCCAGAGCGTAGCCCCCCTCCTCGATTGCCAGGGTCGCCCGTTCCGGCCACCCGGGTCTCTGATGCCGAAAGATCGCGCTCGCCACCTCGACGAGCGCGCCTGCGCAATGGAGCGCGAACAGGCGGCGCCACTCCCGCGGCACGTGGGAGAAGTACGACTCGACGAATTCCCCGGCCAGGGCGCGGGCGCGGGCGGCGGACAAGTAGTCGAGGCCGACTCTGGCGAGGAGGTAGGAACAGAAATGAGCCGGATCCCGGACCGGATCGGCGAGCACGGCCGAATCGAGGGCTCGAGTAATTCCCCGGCCAGGGCGCGGGCGCGGGCAGCGGACAAGTAGTCGAGGCCCACTCTGACGAGGAGGTAGGAACAGAAATGAGCCGGATCCCGGACCGGATCGGCGAGCACGGCCGAATCGAGGTCGACGAAGACCGGCCGTCCATCGGTGATGAAGACATGATCCGGCTTGAGATCCCCGTGAATGGGCGCAGGCGTGACATCGTGCAGGCCCGCGACGACGGCCGCGGTGATGGCCCGGACCTCCGCTCGCGCGTGTGGACAGGCCCAATCCAGGAGGGCGGACGCTCGCTTCAACTGGTCGATCTGTTCCGCGAGCGTGTGGGCACGGGTCAACTCCACATGATCCTGGTTGAACGAGGCGGTCGCGCTTGCGGCGGCGCGCACGGCCGCCACCGCCTGGCCGTCCCCATGCAGCAGTTCCCTCAGCGGTGTGCCGCGAGCCTCCTCCAGCACCAGCGTTCGAAGCTCGCTCCAGTAGGCGATCGGCCGGACCAGGTCGTAGCCATGCCGGGCGTCCCGCTTCCACGACCGTAGGCGCTCGAACGTCTCATGCCCGCGATCGTTGCGGTACACCTTCACGTAGCAACGGACGGTCTCGCTGCGCGCCGTCCCCGCCTCACGGACCGGAAGCGAGTAGCGCAGCACAGCTCCCATCTCGGTCCGGTAGCGAGTGGGCTCCAGGGCCGAATCGGCCGCCTGCCACCGCCCAGGTCCGAGGCGGTCGAGCAGCAAGCGCTCGAGCTCGCGTGGTGCGGCGTCGATCACGCTCGCGAGCTGGGGCAACCTGCGGTCGTAAGGGAAGATCTCGACCACCATGTCGAGCTCGGGGACGAACGCCAAAGGCTCGAACGTGCGCCAGGGCGCGGGGATCTCGGGCGCCGGATGCTCTGCTGCGAGCGACCGCCAGAGCCGCTCCGCCTCGCCCGGCTCCGCGTAGATCAGGCCGGTTGCAAACAGATCCCGCTGGCGGCCCGTGAGCGGCTCCTCCAGCCTCAACTTGTACTGCAGGACGCAGCGAGCTGTGGACTGGCGGCACCGGAAGCGGAACGGAGCGCATTCCACGATGCGCACAGACGCCCCCGGGACCGGCTTCAAGTGGGTGCGGAAGACTTCCCGCATCCGCGCGGCGTCGCATGCAACCGCGAGCTGCGGAAAGCTCGGATCGAGCGGGAACGTTCCCGGATGGATCGGCGCGGGTCCGGCGATCATCGCAGGCCCTCCTA
>VBOS01000258.1 GCA_005893185.1 Candidatus Eiseniibacteriota bacterium | reverse complement strand
CTGCCGCCCCTTCGCGGAGTCATCCTCCCCGCATGAATCTGTCCGTCGTCATCGTCCATTACAAGGCGCGCGATCTCCTGCTCGAGTGTCTCGCGGCGCTCGCGCCCGATCTCTCGCGCCTCGAATCCGAGACCGTGGTGGTGGACAACGATTCGCGCGACGGCGCGCCGGAGGCTCTGGCCGCACGCTTCCCGGCGGTGCGCGTGATCGCCAACCGCGAGAACGCGGGCTA
>VBOS01000257.1 GCA_005893185.1 Candidatus Eiseniibacteriota bacterium | reverse complement strand
CCGCGATCGCACAGGTGGGCGGGATGGACGAAGCGTTCTTCATGTTCAACGAGGACGTGGACTGGTGCCGGCGCATGAAGCTGGCTGGGTGGGCGAACGTCTACGTGCCGGGCGCCCAGGTCGTGCACCACGTCGGCGCGAGCCGGACCCGCGTGGCCCCGCGCGTCATCTTCGAGCGGCACCGGGGCATGATCCATTACTTCCACAAGCACCACCCCACGAATCCCGCGCTGGCGGCACTCGCCGATGCGCTGATCATGGCGCGCGCCGGCGTGATGCTGGTCGGCAACGCATTCAAGCCCGCTCCGTGAGGATCCCCTACTCGCTCCGGATCGCGGCGGCCGCCCTCGTCGTGGCGCTGGTCGCAACGCGTGCTGTGATCGTGGCGGCGCGGCGGGCCGGCGCGCTCGATCATCCCGGACCGCGGCGCCTCCATCGCGAGCCGGTGCCGACGATGGGCGGGCTCGCCATCGCGCTCGCGGTGCTGGGCGTGGCGTGGATCGCGCGCCTGCTACCCGGGCCGGCCACCGCTCTCGACGTGAGGCCGCTGCTGGGGCTCACGCTCGCTGCGATCCCGATGGTAGCGCTCGGCGTCGGCGACGACCTGCGGGGCACCCATCCGTGGGCCAAGCTCGCGATCCAGGCGAGCGCAGCGATGGTTCTGGTCCTGTTCGGCTACGGCGTCCCGGTGCTCACCAACCCGTTCAGCGGCAGCTTCTCATCGGGCGCGATCAGCATCCCGCTCACCGTGGCGTGGGTTCTGATCGTGGTGAACGCGATCAACCTCATCGACGGGCTCGACGGGCTGGTCGCCGGCGCCGTGCTGATCGCAGCGGTCACGCTGTGGTGGGTGGGGCGCTCGCACTCCGACTTCTACGTCATGTTCCTCTCGGCGCTGCTGATCGGCGCCACGCTCGGGTTCCTGCGCTACAACTTCCCGCCCGCTCGCATCTTCATGGGCGACACCGGGAGCCACTTCCTCGGGCTGACGATCGCCGCGGCCTCGCTGCTCGAGAACCGCAAGGGCACCGCCGCCGTCACCCTGCTGCTGCCGCTCGTGGCGCTCGCGGTTCCGATCCTGGATGGGGTGGCCGCACTGATGCGGCGCATCTGGCGCGGACGCCCGGTGTTCCACGCCGACGTCGGCCACATCCACCATCGCCTGCTGCGCCTCGGCCTCTCGCCGCGCGCCGCGCTGTTCGCGCTGTGGGGCGTGTGCGCGTTCTGCGGCGTGATGGCGGTGGTGCTGGCTGCGCTCCCGCGCTCCGCTTCCGCCCCGCTCGCGATCGTGCTGGCGCTCGCGCTGTTCGCCGCGCTCGCGTGGGTGCGCGCGCTCGACCGGAGCAGTGGAGGCAGCTCGGGCGTCAGCGCACCGCCTGGGCCGCATTCCTGATCCACCCGACCGTCCACTCCGCGCCTCGGTAGCCCCGGATTTGGGTGGATCGCCCCGTTCGAGGCGAGAAAACGACCAGCGTGGG
>VBOS01000256.1 GCA_005893185.1 Candidatus Eiseniibacteriota bacterium | reverse complement strand
GGTGCTGCAGCAGCGCGGCTTCGAGCACGAGCGCGCCTACCTCGCTCATCTCGAGCGGCAGGGCCGCAGCCTCACGCGCCTCGACGCCGAGGGCGATGAAGGCAGCGCCCTCGAGCGCACGCTCGCGCAGATGCGCGCAGGCGCCGACATCATCGTGCAGGCCACCCTCGTCGCTGGGCGCTGGCTGGGGCGCGCCGACGTGTTGTTGCGCGTCGAGCGCGAGAGCAACTTCGGCGCTTGGTCCTACGAGGCGCTCGACACCAAGCTCGCGCAGGAGACCAAGGCCGGCGCAGTGCTCCAGCTCTGCCTCTATTCCGACCTGCTCCGCGAGATCCAGGGCGTCCTCCCCGAGCGCATGTACGTCGTGCCGCGCAAGCCCGGGTTCCCGCTCGAGCCCTACCGCGTGGACGACTATCTCGCGTACTACCGGCTCGTGCGCAGGCGGCTGGAGGCCGCGGTCGACGCCGGGACCGCGCCCGGCGACGGCGCGGCCCCCGCGACCTATCCCGAGCCGGTGCCGCACTGCGACGTCTGCCGCTGGTGGCCGCGCTGCGACAAGCAGCGGCGCGCCGACGATCATCTGTGCCTGGTCGCCGGGATCTCGCGGCTCCAGACGCGTGAGCTCGAGGAGCGCGACATCGCAACTCTCGCGCGCCTGGCGAAGGAGCCGCTGCCGATCGCCTGGAAGCCGGCGCGCGGGGCGAAGGAAGGCTACGGCCGCGTGCGCGAGCAGGCGCGCATCCAGTTGGATGGGCGCGCGCAGGATCGAACCCTCCACGAGCTGCTGCCGATCGAGCCGGGTCGCGGGCTCGCGCTCCTCCCCGCCCCCTCGCCGGGCGATGTGTTCCTCGACCTCGAAGCCGACCCCTACGTGGACGACGGCGGGCTCGAGTACCTGTTCGGCTGGGTGACGGCCGACGCAGCCCCTCCGGGAACCCTGGCGCTCGAGGTCGGACCCCCGGTGTATCGCGCACGCTGGGCGCTCGATCGCGGCGGGGAGCGCGCGGGCTTCGAGGCCGCTGTGGACGCGATCATGCAGCAGTGGGCGGCCGATCCCAACATGCACGTCTACCACTACGGCGCTTACGAACCCGGGGCGCTCAAGCGCCTGATGGGTCGCTACGCATCTCGTGAGGCCGAGATCGACCGGCTGCTGCGCGGCGGCCGGATCGTGGACCTGCACGCGATCGTGAAGCAGACGCTGCGCGCGAGCGTCGAAGAGTACTCGATCAAGAAGCTGGAGCCGCTCTACGGCTTCGAGCGCACGCAGCCCCTCGAGGCGGCCAAGGGCGCGCTGCGCCTGATCGAGCGCAGCCTGGACCTGGGCTATGCGGTCGATCCCCACTGCGATCACGCGCGGATCGTCGAGGCCTACAACCGCGATGACTGCCTCTCGCGCCTGCGCGCGCAGGAGATCGCCCGCGGCGAGGAGATCCTAAGGCCCGAGCAGCTGCCCGGCGATCCCAACGAGAAGGTCGGCGAGCGCGAGCGCCAGGCCCGCGAGCTGGCCGAGCGGCTGCTGGCCGGGGTGCTAGATGATCGGGGAGAGCGCTCCGATGAGCAGCAGGCCCGCTGGCTGCTCGCCAACATGCTCGACTGGCACAGGCGAGAGGAGAAGGCGCCGTGGTGGGAGTACTTCCGGCTGCGCGACATGTCCGATGATGAGTTGCTCGAAGACAACGCCGGGCTCTCGGGCCTCGAGTTCGTCGAGCGTGTCAGCGCGAGACGCGTGGCCGTGGACCGCTATCGGTTCCGCGCTCAGGACACCGCCATCCGCGAGGAGAGCGAGCTGGAATTGCCGGGCGTGGACGGCGGCTCGTTCGGCAAGGTCGTTGCGATCGACCTCAGAGCCCGAACGGTGGACATCAAGAAGGCGGGGAGGTTCACGGAACTGCACCCGACCGGCCTCTTCGCCCACAAGGTGGTGCGCGCCGACGTGCAGGCCCAGTCGCTCATGCGGCTCGGCCACTGGGTCCTGGAGCACGGCGTGGACGCGCCGGGCGAGCGCCGAGCTGCGCGCGATCTGCTGCTCGGGCGCGCCCCACGCCTCGTCGGGCACGCCGGGGGTCCGCTGGAGCAACCGGACGAGGGCGGCGTGCGCGCGGCGCGTCGGCTGGCGCTCGCGCTCGACCACGGCGCGCTCGCGATCCAGGGCCCGCCCGGCTCCGGCAAGACCTTCACGGGCGCGCGCATGATCCTGGACCTCGTGCGCAAGGGGAAGCAGGTCGGCGTCTGCGCCGCCAGCCACAAGGTGGTGCGCAATCCCCTCTCCGCCGTCGTGAGCGCCGCCCAAGAGGAGGGCAGGAAGATCACATGCCTGCAGAAGACGCCGGACGAGGAGGGCGCCCCGGGCATCGCTGTGTGCGACGACAACGCCGAAGTGCGGCTCGCGCTACGCACCCATCAGACGCGAGTCGCGGGCGGCACAGCTTGGCTGTGGGCGCGCGAGGAGTTCTTCGAGGCCGTGGACGTGCTGTTCGTGGACGAGGCTGGACAGATGTCGCTCGCCAACGTGCTCGCGATCGCCCAGTCGGCGCAGAGCCTCGTGCTGCTCGGCGACCCGCGCCAGCTCGAGCAGCCGATCCAGGGCAGTCACCCGGAGGGCACAGCCGTCTCGGCCCTCGAGCACGTGCTCGGCGGCGCGCAGACCATCGCCGACGATCGCGGGCTCTTCCTGGCTGAGAGCTGGCGCCTGCCGCCCGAAATCTGCGATTTCACATCCGAGCTGTTCTACGAGCGGCGCCTCAAGGCGCGCTCCGCGCCCGGGCTGCAGGTGATCTCAGGCGCCGGGCGCTTCGACGGCTCGGGCCTGTGGTTCGTGCCGGTCGAGCACGACGCCAACCAGAGCGCGTCACCCGAAGAGGTCGAGGTCGTGGCGCGGCTGGTGGAGAGCCTGAGCCAGGGGAACGTCCGCTGGCGCGATCGCGACGACCAGATCCACGCGCTCGAGCAAAGGGACGTCCTCGTGATCGCGCCCTACAACGCCCAGGTCGCGGACCTGGCGGCCCGTCTTCCGAGCGGCGCACGGGTCGGCACCGTGGACAAGTTCCAGGGTCAGGAAGCGCCGATCGTGATCTTCTCCCTCACCACTTCGACGCCCCAGGACGCGCCGCGCGGGATGGACTTCCTGTTCGATCCCAACCGCTTCAACGTCGCGACCTCGCGCGCCATCTGCGCGTGCATCGTGGTCGGCAGCCCCGCCCTGTTCGAGCCCGACTGCCGGACCCCGAAGCAGATGAGGCTCGCGAACGCGTTCTGTCGGTTCCTGGAGGTGGCGCGGGAGGTGAGGGCGGATGCGGGCGCCGCGACCGCGAGGGAATCGGGATCACGGGAAGCCGCGACACGCCCCTGAGGCCTGTGGGGTCGCGACGATCGAGGGGCGGATGGCCCGCAGCGCAGGCTCGGCCCCGCGCGCGAAAGTCGCACGAAAACCTCTTGAACTCAGCCGATGGTGGTCTCATCCTGAACGGCCACCCGCCGGCACCGTTCGGTCACACTGGCTCGTTCGTCTCATTCGAGGAGGATCCGACATGAACCGCCGCTGGGGTGCATCGTTACTCGCGCTGCTCCTCGTCATCGGGTCGAGCTGCGGGAAGCAGCTACTCCCTACCCAACCCGCGAGCGACATCGCTGCCCGCGATCCCGTCCAGGCAATGCGCGTGTCACGGACGAGCGACGCCGCCCAAATCATCGGGAGCACGCGCTCCGGCGCGCAGTTTGCGCTGTACCGTCCCGACCAATGGAACGGCGCTCTCGTGCTCTACGCGCACGGCTACACCGCTCCGGGCGAT
>VBOS01000255.1 GCA_005893185.1 Candidatus Eiseniibacteriota bacterium | reverse complement strand
CCCACGCGAGCAGCTCGCGCACCCGGGCGCGGTCGGACCGGAGCCGAAACACGACCCGCTTCCCTTGTCGAGCGCCCCGGACGAGCCCTTCTCGCTCCAGGTATTGGAGGTGCCGGGTGGTGCAGGATTGCGAGAGCCCCACCGCCAGGGCCAGCTCGGTCACGCATCGCTCTCCCTCGAGCAGCAGGAGCGCGATCCGGAAGCGTGAGGAGTCACCGAGGCAGGCCAGGATGTTGCGGCTGCGAGCCGCGCGTCGATCCATTGCATAAGCATGCATAACATAGGCGGGGATTGACCGCAAGCGCTTGGCTTTGCTAGTGTCCACCGCTGTCCCTCCTCTACCGGAATCAGGACCATGACCCCCGTCCAGCCGATCCAGCAAGCACAGCTGCCACCCAGTTTCTACGGCTTGAGCCGCGACCAGCTCGCCAGCCATCTGGTGACGCACGGACTTCCGACGTTCCGGGCGCAGCAGCTCTTCTCCTGGGTCTACCAGAAGCACGAACGGCACCCGCTGGCCATGACCGATTTGCCCCTCTCGTTCCGCGGTCGCCTGGAGGAGCTGTGCGACCTGCGCCTGCCACCCGCGGAAGCTGTGCTCGCGACACCCGACAGCGCCACCCACAAGTTCGTGCTCGAGCTCGCGGGCGGGGCGCGCGTGGAATGCGTCTCCATGCGCACAACGCGCCGCCTCACGTTCTGCCTCTCGAGCCAGGTCGGCTGCGCTCTGGGCTGCGCGTTCTGCGCCACCGGGCTCATGGGGCTCAAGCGAAACCTGGCCGCGAGCGAGATCGTGGGCCAGGTCGTGGCGATGGGCGACTTCCACCGCTGGCAGGACGAGCGCTTCAACATCGTCTTCATGGGCATGGGGGAGCCGCTCGCCAATTACAAGGCGCTCATGGACGCCATCCGCATCCTGCGCGACGAGCGGGGGCTCAACATGGGAGCGCGTCGGATCACGGTTTCGACCAGTGGCCTGGTGCCGCAGATCCGGAAGCTCGCGGGCGAGGGACTCCAGCTCGGCCTCGCGCTCTCGCTTCACGCCACCACCGACGAGCTGCGCGACCGGCTGGTGCCGGTCAACCGGCGCTGGCCGTTGCGCGAGCTGATGGCCGCTGCGCGCGAGTACGGCGAGCGCTCCGGGCGCCGGGTCACGCTGGAATACACGCTGCTCGCAGGCGTCAACGATCGCCCCGAAGACGCCGCCCGCCTCGCCGACATGGCGCGCGCTCTGCCGAGCAAGATCAACCTCATCCCCTACAATCCCGTCCCGGGGTTGGAATGGAAGCGGCCGGACCACCGGGCGGTGGAGGCATTCGCGCATCGCTTGATGCCCCGCGCGCCTGCGGTCACGGTGCGTCGCACGCTGGGCGGGGAGATCTGGGCCGCCTGTGGCCAGCTTGGCGGCCTGGGCGCCTGACCCTCTAGAGACTGGGCTCACGCGCGGCTCGATGACCCTGCGCGCCCGCCTCACCCTCGCGTTGCTGGCGCTGGCGCTCGTTCCCACGGCGCTCTACACGGCGTTCACGCTCGATCAGCTCGGACGCTCGGCCGATCGGTGGTTCCGGCCGGGCGTGAACCGTGCGCTCGAGTCGGCGCTCGAGGTCACGCGCACCACGCTCGCGCGCGTGGAGGCGGTGGCGCTTGCGCAGTCCGACGCGCTGGCGGAGCAGTTCCCGGCGGGGCCGCTGGCCGATCACGACCGTGACCGGCTGCGCGTGGCGCTCCGGGCCGCCGGGCTCGATTTCATCCAGGTCTACCGCCGGGCCGCGGGCCGCTGGCAGCTCTTAGAGCAGCTCGCGCCGCCCGGCGTGATCGCGATCGACCGACCCGACCTCGGCCCCGAGATCGAGCCCTCGATCGGAGCGAGCCGCGTGATCCACTCGGCCCGCGGCGCGATCGCGGCGGTCGCGTCCGTGAACGGAGATCGGGCGCTCATCACCGGCATCTGGGTCGCCCCCGATTTCTTCGCACGCGTGGACGACGTGGGCCTGGGGGTGAGCCGCTACGGCCAGCTGGGCGTGCTGGTGAAGCTCCAGCGTCAGTATCTGTGGTTCCTGGTCTCGCTCGTGGTCGTGGCTCTGGTGGCCGTCGCGCTCGTGCTCGCCTCCTCGCTTGCGCGCGGCCTGTCGCGGCCGCTGCGCGAGGTGGCGCGGGCCTTCGAGCGAGTCGCGGGCGGCGACCTCGGCACGCGCATCCGGCCCGCCGGGGCGCGCGAGGTGCGAACGCTGGGCGAGTCGTTCAACGTGATGACCGCGCGGCTCGAGGCGGCGCGTGATTCGCTCAAGCAGGCGGAGCGGGAGGCGGCGTGGCGCGAGGTCGCGCGCCGGCTCGCACACGAGTTCAAGAACATCCTCACGCCCATGTCGCTCTCGCTGCACCGCCTCGCAGCTCGTGCCGAAGCGGTCGAGCCGAGCCAGCGGGCCGCCGTCCGCGACAGCCTCGGCTTGCTCGACCGGGGCGTGGGCCAGCTCGGCCGGCTGGCGGAGCAGTTCTCCCAGTACGCGCGGCTTCCGGATCCGGCCTTCGAGCCGCTCGATCTCACCGAGGTCGCGCGGGCCGCGGCCGGCATGGAGGAACCGGAGGTCACGTCCCTCGAGATCCACCCCGGTCCCCCGCTCCCGGTGCGGGGCGATTCTCTGCTACTTTCCCGCGCGATTCACAACCTGCTCGTGAACGCGCGCGAGGCGAGCCCGCCGGGCGAGCGCGTGGAGCTGCGCACGTTCGCGGCCGGGAGCCAGGCGGTGCTCGAGATCCTCGACCGAGGCTCCGGGGTGCCCGAGGCGGTGCGCGACCGCGTGTTCGAGCCCTATGTGAGCACGAAGCAGCGGAGCAGCGGGCTCGGACTCTCGCTGGTGCGCGACATCACGACCCAACACGGGGGCACTGTGACGCTGGAGAACCGGCAGGGCGGCGGCGCGTGCGCGCGCCTGGCGCTGCCGCTCGCCCCGGCGGCCGCCGGGGCTCCGAAGGGAACGGCATGAGCTCGAACGCCCGGTTGGAGGTCCTGGTCGTGGACGACGATCGGGACGTGCGCCTCGGGCTGCGCGGGATGCTGGAAGACGGAGGACACGCGGTCGAGGAGGCGGCGAACGGAGACGAGGCGCTCCGGATGCTCGCGGAGCGCGTGATGGACGCCGTGCTCCTCGATCTCGACATGCCGGGCATGAACGGCCTCGACGCTCTGCTCAAGATCCGGGAGGTGGCGCCCGACATGGGCGTGATCGTGGTCACAGGCAAGAGCACGACGGAGAACGCGTTTCGTGCTGCGAAGCGTGGCGCGTTCGATTTCATCGGGAAAGGCGTGCTCGACGCCGAGCACCTGCTGGCTGTGCTGGAGGAGGCCGCGCGCATCACCCGCGTGCGGCGCGGCGCAGCTGCCGGCACGGGCGGCGACCTCGGCATGATCGGCGAGAGCCCGGCGCTTGAGGCGCTCATGGAGAAGGTGCGCCGCGTCGCCCCATCGCAGGGCCGGGTCCTGGTCACGGGCGAGAACGGCTCGGGCAAGGAGCTCGTCGCCCACGCCATTCACGCGCTCTCCAAGCGCTCAGGCGGTCCGTTCGTCAAGCTCAACTGCGCCGCGATCCCGAAGGATCTGGTGGAGAGCGAGCTCTTCGGCTACGAGCGCGGCGCCTTCACCAGCGCGGTGCAGCCCAAGAAGGGACGGCTGGAGATGGCAGATCAGGGCACGCTGTTCCTCGACGAAATCGGCGATTTGTCGCTCGAGGCGCAGGCCAAGCTGCTGCGCGTGATCGAGACCGGCGAGTTCGAGCGCGTGGGGGGCACGCGCACGCTCCGGTGCGACGTGCGGGTCGTGGCCGCCACGAACAAGGATCTCGCTGCGGCGCGCGGAGCGGGCGAGTTCCGCGAGGACCTGTTCCACCGCTTGAACGTCCTGCCCCTCCACGTGCCGGCGCTGCGCGAGCGGCGCACCGATATCGCGGCGCTGGCCCGGCATTTTCTGGCCCAGGCCTGCGCGGCCGAGGACAAGCCCGCCAAGCAGCTCACGGAGGAGGCGCGCAGGATCCTCGAGGCCTATGCCTGGCCCGGCAACGTGCGGGAGCTGAAGAATCTCATGGAACGCGCCGCGATCCTGGTGGACGGCGACATGGTGCGGGCCGAGGACCTGGCCGTGTGGCTCGAGCCGCCGGCGTCCGAGGAGGGCGTGGGGCTGCGCGGCGAAATCGAGCGCCGCGAGGCCGACGCGATCCGCCGCGCGCTCGAGGGGGCGGAGTGGAACGTCACGCAGGCCGCCGCCGGCCTCGGCATCGACCGCACGAACCTGCATCGCAAGATGCGGAAATACGGGATCGCGCGGCACTGAAGCACGGTGCGTGGCACGGGCGCCGCACTCGATGCGAGGGGTGCTACGGCCGCGGGCCAGCGTCCGGGGCGGAGAACGGGCGCCACGACGGCCTCCCGTGCGGTCGCGGCCCCGATCGGCCTGGGATCCGCTGGGGGACAGGCCCCACGCGCTCGATGTGCACGGAGTTTGCAAAGTCGCGTGGTGACCGCCCTCCCCCGATCCGTCCTTTCGGAGGTCCCATGATGCGCCACTCGATCCGTCTGCTGATGGCCATGGTCCTCGCGGCCGCGCTCGCGCCCCGGGCCGGCGCTCGCCCAGCTGCGGCCCCACCCGTCCTGGCCGTTCGCGACACGACGCTCGAAGAGCTTCCGTTCATCCCTCTTCCCTTCGGCGCAGGTGACCAGGAGGAAGGCGAAGAGGTGACGTTCACCGAGGACGCGTGGCTGCGCGCGCCCTTCGGCGACGACCTCCTCACCGACCCCGACCAGTGGCGCTCGGAAGGCCATCGCGCGCGGCGCACGAGCATGGGGCTGGACTACAACCGGGTCGACGGCTCGAGGCTCACGCTCTCGCATCAGCTCCAGCGACCCGAGACCATGCGGCCGCGGCTCGGCGCGCGTATCGAGTACGCATCCGGCCGCGAGCGCACGCTCTACGGCGTGCAGCTCGAGCAACCGCTCGCGCCGCCCGGGCGGCTGGCGCTCGGCGTGTCGATGGTGCGGCGCACCGACCACAGCGAGCTGCAGCAGATGGAGGACCTCGAGAACACGCTCACGTTCCTGTTCGCACGCCAGGACTTCCGCGACTACTTCGAGCGCGAAGGCTTCGGCGCGTACGTCTCGTGGCGCGTGCCGGACTTCTCGACGGTGAGCGTGCACGTCCGGAACGACGAGTACCGCTCGCTGGTCGCCGATCACGGCAATCGGTCGTGGTTCAACACCGACGTGCCGCTGCGCGAGAACCCCTCGGTCGAGGAGGGCACGGCCCACAGCGTGATCCTGCGGCTGGAGCGGCTCGCGCACCGCACCGGCAGGACGCGCGCCGGCTTCTACCACTGGATCGACCTGGAGGGCGCGGGCGGCGCGCTCCAGGGCGACTTCGACTACACCCGCTTGCTCGCGGACATGCGCAGTGTGCTGCGCCTCACCCCGGCCGCGACCTTGGCGGTGCGCGCGGTGGCGGGGCATACGTTCAACGGCGCGCTCCCGCGCCAGAAGCAGTTCACCGCCGGCGGCGTGGACTGGCTCCGAGCCCACGATTTCTCGGAATTCGTCGGCAACGAGCTGGCGCTCGCACAGGCCGAGTTCACGGTCGGGCTGTGGCGGATGCGCAACTCGATGCTCGAAGGCGGGCTGCACGCGATCGCGTTCCTGGACATGGGTCGCGCGTGGTCGAACCCGGCCCACGCGTGGGACGCGGACCGCCAGCACATGCAGGCGGACGGCGGCTTCGGGCTCGCGACCACCGAGGACGGCCTGCGCGTCTACTTCGCCCGCGACCTCCAGAACCCGGGATCGGAATTCGTGTTCAGCGTGCGCCTGCAGACGCCCTTCTGATCCGCGCCTTCGCGTGCTCCCCGGCCTCCCCACCCGACCCTTTCACCCGCGACGCGCGCGGGCGCGCACGCGCGCGTTGCTCCCGGCGCTCCTCGCGCTGCTGGCGACGGGGACCGCGTTCGCTCTCGAGGTCGATGTGCTCGCGACACGCGAGCAGGCGGGATACGTCTGGACGGACGTGCGGCTCGCCGACCTGTTCGCGCCACGCGTCGCCGAGAGCCTGTCGCGCGGCATGCCCGCGACGCTGCGGCTCCACACCGAGCTGTGGCGGCGCCGCCACGGATGGTTCGGCCGGCTCGAGAGCAGCTTCGACGCCGAGGTGCGCATCCGCTACGACGTGTGGAGCCGCGCCTACCAGCTCGAGCGCCGTGGGGCGCCGACCTCGGGATTGGCTTCGCTCGACTCGGTGGAGAGCGCGCTTTCGCGGCCGATCGCGCTGCGCGTGGGCCGCGTCGGAGATCTCGATCCCGGCGCCCGCTACTACGTGATCGTGACCGCAACGCTCAAGCCCTTGAGCGTCGAGGACGTCGAGGAGATCGAGGGCTGGCTCTCGGGCGAGGTCAAGACCACCGGGGGCAAGGGCTTCGGAGTCATCACCGAGCTGCCGCGGTCGGTGTTCGACGCGGTGCGGAACTTCGTGGGGTTCGGCGATCAGAAGGCGCGCGCGATGTCGCCCGACTTCGAGCTGCGCGCGTTGTTCCCGGAGTCCGAGCCGCCCGCCGCGCGGCCTTGAGCCTCAGGCCTCGCTCGCAGAGGGCGGTGCCGGGATTCCGGCCGGAATCCCGGGGGCCATTGCCGCGCCCGGATCGCGCTCGAAGCTCGCGTCCTGCGGCCTCGTTCCCAGGCGCGAGAGCAGGAACGCTCCGGTGCCGATCGTTGTGAGACAGAAGACCAGCAGCATCCCGAGAAGGCTGAAGAACAGCGCGGCCGTGCGCGGGAATCCCGGCGGCGTGGCGAGGATGGCGCCGGCGGCGAAGAACAACGCCACGAACAGCGTGCCGGTCAGGATCGGCTGCATCGCCCCGCCCTGTCCGAGGCGGCGGCGCAGCAGCCGGCTTCCGAGCACGTAGGCGCTCGCGATCTGGCCGGCCCAGGCCATGAGCGCGAACAGCAGCGGCAGCAGCAGGGCGATCGGGATCCCGATCACCGTGATGAGCAGCAGCATGCATGCGAACAGCATGAGCGGAGTTGAGACCAGCCCGAGGAAGAACGAGGCGACGCCGCGGCGCGAGGCCGTGGTCGCAACGCGCAGCAGGCGCTCCGGGATCAGCAGGGTCACCACCCAGCCCACGAAGATCGAGAGCAGCCAGCCGAGGAAGACCGAGAGCAGCAGCAGCGGCAGCGCCGGCATGCCGAAGCCGCCGGGCAGGAATCCGAGCGACACGCTCTCCCCGCCGACCGTTGCGCCGTGCGCCTGATCGAGCCCGCCGCCGATCGAGACCACGTCGCCCTCGACCGAGGATCCGGGCGCGAGCTTCACCGATCCGAACACCGCGACCACGTTGCCCGAGACCGAGCCCCGGACGAGCACCGAGCCGAAGACGGCGACGACGTCGCCCTCGACGCGCTCGCCCGCCGGCACATCTGCGTCCGCGAAGACGCGCACGAGGCCCGAGCCCCCGGTGTCCACCACGATCCCCGGCGTGTGCCCGCCGCTGATGTGAATGCTTCCGCCGCTGTCTCCGTGGCCGATCGTCACCCGCGGATGCACTTGGCTCGGATCGATCCGGATGTCCACCCCCGGAGCGCCCGAATTGCGTGCGGCGGTCTTGATTCGGATGCCGTTCTCGTCGATCACGAACGACTTGAGCACGTGTTCGCTGTCGCCCGCCGCCGCCGGGGGTGCGCTCTTCGCGTGCGCAGCGCCCGCGCACGCGAGCGCCATCGCGAGCACGCACGCCGCGATCGCCTCCGCCCGGGCTCCCAGCCTAGAAGCCGAGCACGCCGACATGGCGCACCCTCTTCCGAGCCTGGGCCGCGCGCGGCCGCATCCACCACAGCACAGCGATGCACGTAGCGCCCGCGATCATGAGCGGCACGAGGATATCGGTCTGCGAGAACAAAGCCGCGAACGCCCGTCCGAATGGCGCAAATCGCCGCCCGACCGCCGCGAGCCACTGCTCGCCGCCCACCAGGCTCAGGGCCGAGAAGCTGAGCGCGTTGAGCGCGAACACCATCGCCTGCGCCAGCCGGCGCGACGCCACCGCCGAGAGCGCCTCGACCAGCGCGTACGCAGCAGGCTGCGTCGCGAAGAAGAGCGCCGCCGCCACGGTGAGCGCGGAGAGGCTGGCGTAGCCGAAGCCGAGGGCGCGCAGCCAGCGCCGGCGCACACGGGAGGGCAGCACGCGCTCCATGACGCGGGCCGTGAAGGCCGGGCCCGGATCCCACTCGGGCAACCGCTCGAGCGAGTGGTAGAGCGAGCGATAGAGCGCGAGCTCGCGGCTGCAGGACTCGCAAGATACGGTGTGCTCGCGGACCTCGAGCGTCTCTCCGGCGGGCAGCTCGCCGTCCAGCAGCTCCTGGAAGCGGAAGCTCTCCGGGCAGGGGCTCACGACGTCCTGCCTTCGAGCCGGCTCTTGAGCAGGGCGCGCGCGCGGTGAATGCGTGCCTTCACCGTGCCCAGCGGCAGCCGCAGCGCATCGGCGATCTCTTCGTAGGACAGATCCTGCTGGTGTCTCATCATCACGACGATCCGGTAGTGGGGCGGCAGGCTGTCGATCAGCGTCTGCGCGCGCCGTTCCTCCTCTTCCCGCGAGGTCAGTTCCTCCGGGCCCGGGCCCGGATCCACGACCTCGATCGTTCGCTCCTCGAGCGTCTCGGCATCCCGCTGGAAGAGGGAAACCGGACTGAGTTTTCGCCGGCGGATGGCGTCGATGCACAGCCGCGCGGCGATCGTGAACAGCCACGCTGCGAAGGGGCGCGCCGGATCGTAGCGATCGAGCGCCCGGAAGACCCGGATGAACGTCTCCTGGGCGACGTCCTCTGCGTCCTCCTCCCTGCGCAGCATGCGCAAGGCCATCGAGTACACCTGCCGCCGGTAGCGGTCGACGAGCTCTCGGTAGGCCCTCTCGTCCCCCGCCCGGCACCTTCGAACGATCTCGGCGTCTTCGTTTCCCACGCCGGATCTTCAAACCCACCTACGGGCGCCGGGGGGCGAAAGTTGCATGGCGCCGCACGATAGGAGGGGGTCCGGAGACGGTCAAGGATTGTGTTTTGCAAGGGTCTCGCGGGGCGCGGCGCCTGGCCGGCCGGCATAGCCGCGGCGGGGTGGCCCAGCCCCCGCGGCGGCTGAGGCGCGGGAAGCGATGCCGGGCGACCGGGTGCGCACCGGGCGGCGGAGAGCGGGCAGGGAGGCGGGCGGGGCGCGGCCGGGGCCGAGGAACGGCTCACCCGATTCGGGCAGCGGCAGACCAGCCGGCGCGAAACCCGCGCCGCCCAGCCGCTCCACCTGGTTCAGACAAACTCATAGTTCAACTCGAAAGGATGCTCCATGCCATGTCCGACGGCAGAACTACCATCGCCTCTGAGGCCAAGAAGATCACCGGTGGCGGATCCAGGGATGACCGAGTAGGACTCCTTCGCCTGGCCGTTTTCGAATGTCCCAGTGCGTTGGAGTACAAAACTTCCGGCCTTGCTGCCGATTCGCCCGACGAACCGCTCGAGACCGACGAAAGTGGCTGAGCCATCGCCTCGGTACATCATCAAGTATTCAACCTGCCCTTCGCCCTCGATATCACCGGTGAAGACCTTGGCGACGCTGGCCCTCGTGAGTTTA
>VBOS01000254.1 GCA_005893185.1 Candidatus Eiseniibacteriota bacterium | reverse complement strand
GCGAGGCCCGCGTGGTATCGGGGCTCAATCACCCGCACATCTGCGTGCTCCACGACCTCGGGCGCGAGGGCGAGATCGACTACCTGGTGATGGAGCTGGTCGAGGGCGAGTCGCTTGCCGAGCGGATCGCCCGCGGCGCCTTGCCGATCGCCGAGGTGCAGCGAATCGCTGCCGAGATTGCCGACGCACTGGACCGCGCGCACAGGGCCGGCGTCGTGCATCGCGACCTCAAGCCCAGCAACGTGATGCTCTCCAAGTCGGGGACCAAGCTCATGGACTTCGGGCTCGCCCGCGAAAGACGCCGGGGCGGGGTGCTGAGCGCCACCGGCTCCGGGCTCGGGGTGATGTCGCAGTCGCCCACGGTCGCATCGCCGCTCACCGCCGAGGGTTCGCTCCTGGGCACCGGCCAGTACATGGCGCCCGAGCAGTTCGAAGGCCGCGAGGCCGACGCCCGGAGCGACCTGTGGGCGCTGGGGTGCGTGCTCTACGAGATGGCCACCGGGCGGCGCGCCTACCACGGCTCGTCGTCCGCCTCGCTGATGTCCTCGATCATGAAGGACGAGCCCCGCCCCATGATCGAGCTGGCGCCCCTCGTGCCTTCGAGCCTCGAGCGTGTGATCCGCGCCTGTCTGGCGAAGGACCCGGAGCAGCGCTGGCAGAGCGCGCACGATCTGGCGCTCGCGCTGCGCTGGCCGGCGGGGGATTCGACTGCTGCGGGGCGCCCGGCCGGATCGCTGGTCGAGCGGGAGTTCGTCCTCACCGCCGGGCACGTGCGCCAGCTCGCCGAGAGGAATCCCCGGCTCGTGGGGTATCCGGTGAACTACGTCGACAACCAGGTTCAATCCGACGAGCTGGTGGTGTTCCTGCACGGGCTGGGGGCCGACGGGGGCCAATTCGCGAACTTCCTGATGGCCTCGCCGCGTCGCGCCGTGGCTGTGACGCTGGTCGGGTTCGGGAAGCACGAGAAGCGCCGACCGACCCTGGGGCTCGACGATCATTCGCGTGTGCTGCGCATGATGCTGCGCGAGATCACGGCCGTGTGCAGGCCCAAGCGCACGTTGCTGGTCGGGCACTCGGCCGGAGCCGATCAGTTGATGCGCATGACGCACGACGAGGACGGGCCCGGCGTCGAGGTCGATGGGCTGATCGCGCTGGGCCCCAACGTCAGCCTCGACACCTGTTTCGCCACCCGGTTGTACGCCAAGATCGACGCGGCGAACTCGGACGGCACGCTCAAGATCCTGAAGTCGCTCGCCGAGCACATCGATTCGCTGGAGACCTGGCTGGTGGTGCAGAGCTACTTCGCGGAGATGTTCATCAAGCTCGGCAACGACCTCGAGCCGCTGCGCCGCTACGCTGCCGACTTGGTGAGGCCGTTCGAGCAGCCCGGCGATCCGTTGGCCGACTGGTACCGGAGCGCGAAACGCCGCGTCCCGCAGGTTCGCCTGGTGTTCTCGAACGAGGAGGCCGCAGCCGCGGAAGCACTGCTAGCGCGCCATCTCGAGAGCTTCACCGAGAACTCGTTCACGATCGAGCGCGTTCACCACCTCGCGCTGCTCGATCTGGCACTTGTGAGCCGTCACGTCGAGGATGTGTTCGGCTCGATCCGCTAGCCGCAACCGGCACAACCACGGCTGTGGCGCGACGTCCGGCATCCACTGCCGCCCGCTGTCCGACGGCGCCGCCGAGCGTTCGCGATCGGCTGGGCCCTCAGGGCTCTGGGCTCTCGTCCGGCGCGGGGTCCTGTTCGGTCGGCTCCGGCGAGACCTCTTCAGCGAGGGCTGCGTCTGACTTGGCTGCTGCCGCCCGACTATCCCGCCGTGCTTGCTTCGCATCGCGCTTCGCCTGCGCGAGCTCCTTTCGATTCTGTTCCTTCTGACGCTTCAGAAATGTGGGAGCCCCTCTACCCGGCATCTTTAACTCCGCTCTTATGAGTGAATGGAATCGCCCTCGAACCCGGTCCGAATATGGCCATGCTCCTTCCGGCGAGGACGGTGCTGCCTCGTGTGAGACGCAGTGCTGAGAACATACGTTACACGCTGCCGGAACGCGAACCAGGGTCGCCTGGCGCTGCTCAGGCACTGCGCCGGGCGCTGGCGGCCCCAGCGGGATTCGAAGCGGCTCTGGCCACTCGGGCGCCGCCGAACTGCGGGCGCGCTGCGAATCGCTTACCCTTGGCGTCCGCCGAGCGCGATGAGGTGGGATCCTCGATCGGGATGGCTGGTGAGTGGACCAGCGTGGATCAGGGAGGTCGGGATTGGACGCGCGGAATCGTCTCCTGGAAACGCTGAAGTCTCTCGAGGACCGCTCGCGCGAGCTCGACACACCGCCGCACGAGCT
>VBOS01000253.1 GCA_005893185.1 Candidatus Eiseniibacteriota bacterium | reverse complement strand
CTCGGCCGGCAGGCGGACGCCGATCGGATCTTCCGGCGCGTGCTCGCGCTCTCGCCGCGTGATCCGACAGCTGCCGCCGGTCTCGGCAAGCTCGCCCTCTTCCACGACCGGCTCGCCGAGGCCGAGAGCCTGCTCGCATTCGCCGACCGCGAGGACCGAGATGCGCTCACCGATCTCATGAGCGCGCGGGTGCGGCGCGGCGACTACGCCGGCGCAGCTGCGGTCGCGCCAGCTGCCGGAGCCGAGGGACGCGTGGCGCTGCTCGAGCGTCTGTCCACCGACGGCGCATGGCGGGTGAAGGGAGAGAAGGCCGACCTCCTCTGGAAGCGCGCATACCCGGTGCCGCTGGTGCGCGTCAAGCTCAACGGCCAGCCGGTGCTGATGGCGCTCGACACCGGAACCGGCGACCTGCTCCTGGATCAGAGCGTGGCCAAGCGCTGCGGCGTCTCGACGGTCGCGGGGCAGTCGCTGGTCTTCTGGGAGGGCTCGCGTGTGGCTGCGAAGAATGCCGTCGTGCAGCGCATCGAGCTGGGCGACGTGCGAATCGAGAAAGCGCCCGCCGGCATCCTCCCTCTCCACAAATGGGGCCAGGCGGTCAACTCGCTGGACGAGCCGGCGGCGGGCGTGATCGGGCTCAACCTGCTCGCGCGCTTCACGCCCACACTCGATTTCGCGCGCCGCCATCTCGTGCTCGAGCCGAGGGCGGCCGGCGCCCGCCCGGGCTCCGACGCCGCGCGCGTGCCGTTCGAGATGTGGGGGGAGAGCGAGCTCATGGTGTACGGATCGCTCGCGGGCGGCCGCCGCATGGCGATGGTGCTCGCGACCGGGCTGCCGGGGGCGGGCATCGGCGCGCCCCAGGAGGTCATGGAGGAGATCGGCCTCAAGCCGGGCGGCGTCTCGCGGCTCATGAAGGGCGCAGGCGGCTTCATGGGAGGCGCGCCGTGGTACGAGGTCGGCGTGCCGAGCGTGGCGGTGGGACCGGTCGTGCAAGACAAGGTCCCGGGCTGGTCCGGGGCGCTCGACGCGAGCGAGCTGTGGCGGCACGGGGTGCGCCGCGACGCCGTCCTGGGCGGCGAGTTCTTCGAGAACCGCCGCCTCACGATCGATTGGCAGCGCCGCGAGCTGGTGGTCGAGGAGAAGAATTAGCGCTCCGGCTGCGCCAGGCTCAGTGCTTCTCCTGCTCCTCCCCTCGTGACCGGGTTGCTGCGTGACCACGGGCTTGGCATTCCTGGCGCTTGGCACGACGTGCGCGTCTCGGCTATTCTCGACAGCATGAAGATCTCCTACCACGTGATGTCCGCGCCCGCGCCGCTCGGCCTCGTCTTCCTGGCGGCAACCGAGCGCGGCCTGCGCTACGCGGAGTTCATGGACCGCAGGAGCATCCGGCGCATCATCGCGAGCCATGCGGAGGACAACCCCGGCGCGACGTGGGAAGCCTCGCTGCTCAGGCTCAAGGGGGTCGTGGATCAGTTCGAGTCCTACTTCTGCGGGGCGCTCTTGAATTTCGAGATTCCACTCGATCCGGCCGGATCGGAATTCCAGCGCCAGGCGTGGAAGGCGCTGCTCGCGATTCCCTACGGTGAGACGCGGACCTACGGCGAGATCGCGCGCGCGATCGGAAAGCCGCGAGCGGCGCGCGCCGTCGGGCTCGCCAACCACGACAACCCGATCGTCATCATCGTTCCCTGCCATCGAGTTGTGGGCTCGGACGGAAGCCTCACCGGATACGGCGGCGGCCTGCAGCGCAAGCGCTGGCTGCTGCGCCACGAAGCGCGCTTCGCGGCCCCGATGTTCGCCCCCGAACGAATGGCTGCCGCGCACGGCGCTGGCGCCTCCGCCGCTGCACACCGGCCGGGCTCTTCGGCCGCAGCTTCCGCATCTTCGCCGCGTGCCCGCGTCACCCTCGCTCCCACAGCTGCACAGCGCGCGCGGGTTGCTGCCGCGCGTGCGCCGCGTACGCCCGCCGCCGCCCCGGCGCGTCGGGTGCGCGGATCCGCACCGGCGCGAAGCAGCGGGCGGCGCACGCCCGCGGCGCGCGCGCCGAGCCGCTCCGCCGGCCGCCGCAACTTTCGCTGACGCCACCGGGAAGGAACCCATCACAGAAGGTTCACCCGGGCCGCGGAGAGCTGCGATGATCCCGAGAAGACTCCGTTCCTCCCTGGCCGCAACGTCCTTCCTGCTCCTGCTCGCGGCCGGCTCGAACGCCGGACAGCGGCGCGTGGACGTGGGCTCAGGCGGGCTCGCGTTTGGCCCCCAGGATCAGACGCTCAACCTCGGAGACCATGTCACGTGGATCTGGGTGGGCGCAGGGCACAATGTCGAGAACGGGGTCTCTCTCTCGGACCCGAACCAAGGCACGATCTTCAACACCGCCGTGGGAGGCTCGACCGCTGCTTTCACCTGGAAGGCCGACCAGACCGGAACCATCCCGTACTTCTGCGCCCCGCACTTCAACTTCGGCATGACCGGCTCGCTCATG
>VBOS01000252.1 GCA_005893185.1 Candidatus Eiseniibacteriota bacterium | reverse complement strand
TCCGGAGTTTGCGGCACTCGGCGCCATCGAGCCGCTGGAGCGCTTCTGCGCGCGGAGCGGCTTCGACACCACCACCTGCTTCGCCGGGGTGTGGGACACCAACGTGATCGACGGCACGCTCTACGGCGTGCCGTGGTACGTGGACACGCGCCTCGTCTTCTACCGGAGCGACCTGCTCGCGCGCGCGGGCTACCGCGAGCTGCCGGGGAGCTGGAACGAGTGGCGGCGCGCGATGGAGGCGCTCAAGCGGCAGGCGGGTCCGAACCGGTTCGCGATCCTGCTCCCGGCGAACGAGTTCGCACCGCTGGTTGCGCTGGCGCTCGCCAGCGGCTCGCCGCTGCTCGAAGCGAACGGCACGCGCGGCGCGTTTTCCGAGCCGGCCTTCCGGCGGGCGCTCGACTTCTACGCCGGCATCTTCCGCGACCGCCTGGCGCCGCCCGTGACCAACAACGAGATCGCCAATCTCTACCAGGAGTTCGCGCGCGGCTACTTCGCGATGTACATCACAGGTCCCTGGAATCTCGGCGAGTTCGCGGCGCGCCTTCCGGACTCGCTCCAGGGCGCGTGGGCGACGGCGCCGCTGCCCGGGCCGACCGGGCCGGAGTCGGGCTACTCGCTGGCGGGTGGCTCGAGTCTTGTGCTCTGTCACAAGTCGCGGCGCAAGGAGGAGGCGTGGAAGCTGGTCGAGTTTCTGCTGCGCCCCGAGCAGCAGGTGCGCTTCTACCGCCTGTCGGGCGATCTGCCGGCGCGGCTCGAGGCCTGGCGCGATTCCGCGCTGGGGTCCGATCCGCGAGTGCGCGCCTTCGGCGAGCAGCTCAGGCGCGTGCGGCCCACGCCCAAGGTTCCGGAGTAGGAGCTGATCGCGAACCGCATCCAGGAATACTCCGAGCGCATCGTACGCGGCGCCGAAAGCCCCGACTCGGCGGCGGCTGCGCTCGACCGCGAGGCCGACCGCATCCTGGAGAAGCGCCGCTGGCTCATGGGGCGCAGGCACGCGGGCGAAGCGGCGGCGGAGGTCCGCTGATGGGCGGCGAGCGGCACGCGGGCTGGGGCTTCGCCGCCCCTGCGCTGTTCCTGATCGTCACATGTTTCTTCCTGCCGGTGGCGGCCGGGCTGCTCCTCTCCCTCACCGACTTCGACATCTACGCCGTTGCATCGCCTGACACCGCGCGCTTCGTGGGGCTTGCCAACTACGGCCGTCTGCTGGCCGATCCGGTATTTCGCCAGGCGCTGGGCAACACCCTGTACTTCGTGGTGGTCGGCGGGCCGCTCTCGGTGGCCGTGTCGCTGGCGGCGGCGCTGCTGCTCGCATCGAAGCTCGCGCGCTTCCCCACGTTCTATCGCTCGGTCTACTTCGCGCCGGTGGTCACAACGCTGGTGGCGGTGGCGGTGGTGTGGCGTTACCTCGATCACCCGCGCTACGGGCTCCTCGACCAGGCGCTGGGGGCGATCGGGATCCGTCCCATCGACTGGCTCGGCGATCCGCACTGGGCGATGCCGGCGATCATCGTGCTCGCGGTGTGGAAGAACTTCGGCTACAACATGCTGATCCTGATCGCCGGGCTGCAGCGCATCCCGGACGAGCTGTACGAGGCGGCGGCGCTGGACGGGGCGGGATGGTGGTCGCGCTTCCGGCACGTCACGCTGCCCGGCCTCGGGCCGATGCTGCTCTTCGTCTCGGTGCTCACCATGCTCGGCAACTTCCAGCTCTTCGCCGAGCCCTACGTGATGACGCAGGGCGGGCCGCTGCGGAGCACGACGACTCTGGTGATGCTGATGTACGAGGAGGGGTTCCGCTGGTGGCGCATGGGACACGCCGCCACCATCGCGTGCCTGCTCTTCGTCATCATGCTGGCCGGCACGCTGCTCCAGCTCCGGCTGCAGCGCGAGGCGCGATGAGCGGCCGCCGGGCGCAATCGCTGGCACTCAACCTCGCGCTCGCGGGCGGCGCGGCGCTGACGCTCGCGCCGCTCCTGTGGATGGTGTCGGCCTCCTTCATGCCGGCCGGCCAGACCAACTCGCTTCCCCCCCACCTGCTGCCCGCGCCGCCTGTGCTGGACCACTACCGCGCGCTGTTCGCGCGGCTCCATCTGGCGCGGGCCTTCGCCAACAGCACGACGATCGCGGTGTCGGCCACGATGCTGGCAGTTCTGATCAACGGAATGGCGGGCTTCGCCTTCGCCAAGCTGCGCTTCGCGGGGCGCGACCAGATCTTTCGCCTGCTGCTCATCGGTCTGGTGATCCCGGTCCAGGTCGGGATGCTGCCGCTCTTCCTCCTGTTCAAGAGCCTGGGACTGGTGAACACGCTGGCCGGCGCTGTGATCCCGTCGTGCGCGACGATCTTCGGCATCTTCATGGTGCGCCAGTACGCGCTGGGGATCCCGGACGAGCTGCTGGACGCCGCGCGCATCGACGGAGCGAGCGAGGCGCGCATCTTCTTCGCGATCGCCCTGCCGCAGCTCAAGCCGATCCTGGTCACGCTTGGGCTCTTCACGTTCCTTTCGACGTGGAACGACTTCCTGTGGCCGCTGGTGATCCTGTCGGACGACGCGAAGTACACGCTGCCGGTAGCGCTGGCCAGCCTCTCGGGCGAGCACGTGCAGGACACGGAGCTGATGATGGCGGGCGCCGTGCTCACGGTGATTCCCGTGCTGGTCGTGTTCCTGATCCTGCAGCGCCACTACGTCCGCGGATTGCTGGCGGGCGGCGTCAAGGGATGACGAATCGGCGGGCCGCGGCGGTTGCGGTCGCAGTCGCCGGGGTGCTCGGGCTCGTAAGCGCTTTCGCAAGCGCGTTCGGAGCTAGACCGGGGGCGGCGGGCGGGACGGCGCGGCCACCTGCGCGGCCGCTCGGGCTCGCATCCCGCTCGCCCTCGCTAAGCGCAGCCCGCGCTCCCGCCGTCCCTGGCTCCGCGCGGGCTGCGATTGCCGAGCATGTGGCCCCGCCGTCCCACCCGCCGCGAGCGGAGCCAGCGCCCAAGCCCTTTCTGTCCGCACGCCTGCTCGACGACTTCGAGGATCTCTCGAAGTGGTCGGTTCATCCGGCGGACGGCGTGGCGGCGGCGATCGCGAGCGACTCGGGAGCGCATGGACGCGCGATGCGGCTGGACGTCCATTTCACGCGCGGGACGGGCTACGCGGTCGTGCGCCGCGCGCTCGACATCGACCTGCCCCCCGACTACGCGTTCCGCTTCGCGCTGCGCGGGGAG
>VBOS01000028.1 GCA_005893185.1 Candidatus Eiseniibacteriota bacterium | reverse complement strand
CTCCAGGTATTCTCGCGCGCGCTCCGGCAGGTCAAGCCACCGGCGGGCCGCACCGGTCTGGGACTTCCAGCCCCGAAACGTCTTCCACTTAGGCCGGCAGGGCGCGAGCGCTCGGGCGCCGGAAGGAAATTCCTCGACCCGCCGGCCGAAGCGCTCGTAGCCCACGGCTACGCGGATCTCGTCGAAATCGTCGAGCACGTCGAGCTTGGTGACGATGAGCGAATCGAGCCCGTTCACCCGCGCCGCGTAACGCAACGCCACGAGGTCGAGCCACCCGCAGCGGCGCGGGCGGCCGGTGGTGGCGCCGTACTCCTCGCCGGCATCGCGCAGGCGTGCGGCCTCGGCCTCCGGCATCTCGCTCGGGAACGGGCCGTTCCCGACGCGCGTGCAGTAGGCCTTGGTGACGCCGATCACGCGGTCCACGGCGCGCGGGCCGATCCCGACGCCGAGCGGCGCACCGGCTGCGCTGGCAGCGGACGACGTCACGTACGGATAGGTGCCGTGGTCGAGATCGAGCAGCGTGCCCTGCGCGCCCTCGAGCAGGACACGCTGCCCTGCCGAAAGCGCCTGTGCGATATCGGCCGAGACGTCGCACACGCGCGGCTTCACCCACTCGGCACACTCAGCCAGCTCGCGCAGGACCCATTCACCGCTCATCCCCACGAGCTCGCTTGCCTCGGGGAACTCGCGCCTCAGGCGCTCGAGGTTGCGGTCAGCCGCTGCCGCGAACTCCTGGGGATCGTCGAGATCTCCGACGCGCAGCCCCACGCGCGCCGCCTTGTCGCGATACGCGAACCCGATGCCCCGCCCGGTTGTGCCGATCGCGCCCGGACCGCTCTCCGCAGCGGCCTCGACCGCGCGGTGGTAGGGCAGAATGAGGTGTGCGGCCGGCGAGATGCCGATGCGGGGTGTGACTTCGAGGCCCAACGCATCGAGACGCGTCACCTCGTCGCGGAGCGCAGCCAGGTTCACGACCACGCCGTTGCCGATCAGGCAACGCTTGCCGGGATGCAACACGCCGGAAGGGACGACGTGCAGCACGATGGTGCGGCCGTCGCGCATCACGCTGTGCCCGGCGTTGGGCCCGCCCTGGTAGCGCGCGACGATGTCGGCGTTCGCGGCGAGGGCATCCACGATCTTGCCCTTGCCCTCGTCCCCCCACTGGGCGCCCACCACCACCGTGCAGGGCAACGCTCGCTTCCCGATTCCGCCGCGGCCCGCATCGGCTCAGTGCGACTCGGAGAGCGCCGGATCGGCCGCCTCGACGCCGAGCTGCCAGGACAGGAACGTGAGCTCGACTTCGAGGTCGTCGATCTGCTTGCTCACCGGCTTGCCTCCTGCGTGGCCGAGCTTGGTGTCGTAGTGCAGCAGGACCGGCCGGCCGGAGCCGGTCGAGGCCTGCAGCAGCGCCGTCATCTTGCGCGCGTGCAGCGGATCCACCCGCGTGTCGGAGTCACCCGAGACCAGCAGCACCGCCGGGTAGGCCACGCCCTTCGTCACGTGGTGGTAGGGCGAGTAGGCGCGCAGCACCTTGAACTGCTCGGGATCCTCCGACGAGCCATACTCCGGCACCCAGAAGCGCGCCACCAGGAACTGGTGGTAGCGCAGCATGTCGAGCAGCGGCACCGAACAAACGACCGCGCCGAACTTCTCCGGATGCTGCGTGAGGGCGGCGCCCACCAGCAGCCCGCCGTTGCTCCCGCCCGAGCTCGCGAGCCGCTCGGGACTCGTATACCGATTCGCGATCAGCCAGTCGGCGGCGGCCAGGAAGTCGTCGAACACGTTCTGCTTGTTCGCCAGCATCCCGGCGCGGTGCCAGGTCTCGCCGAACTCTCCCCCGCCCCGCAGATT
>VBOS01000250.1:7652-9787 GCA_005893185.1 Candidatus Eiseniibacteriota bacterium | reverse complement strand
GAAGCGCGGCAGCTCGGCGACGTAGACGTCGTACCTCATGCGGTACGCCACCCAGCGCCCGTCGGGCGACGGGATCAGCTCCTCGGCGTTCGTGATCTTCGCGTGCTCGATGCGGTCCGTGCCGTCGAGGCGAATGCTGACGAGCGTGCCGGTATCGGAGGGATTGGTGACCGGGCCGCTGTCGTACTCGTGATACCAGATGCGCTCGCCCTTCGCGTCGAACGTGGGCCGCGGCACGCCGGGGGCATCGCCCGCGCTCTCCATCATCACGACCGCATGCGGCTCGCCGCCGGCCGACGAGATCCACTGCAGCTCGAGCCACAGCTCGTCGTTGAGGTCGCGGCCCTCGCGCATCGGCCCGCCGCTGCCGCGCAGGTAGCAGAGCTTCGATCCGTCGCGGCTCCACGAGGGGTTGAGATACTCGGAGGGGGCGGAGGTGATGCGCACCGGCTTGCCACCGCCGGCCGGCATCTTCCACACGTATCCGCCTGTGCTGTCGTCCCAGGTCACGTACGCGATCCAGCGTCCGTCGGGCGACCAGGCTGGCGATGAGCCACGCAGCTTGGACGGCGTGAGGGCCCTGGCCTCGCGCGCCGCGGCATCGTACCGCCAGATCCGGCCGAGGGCCGCGAACACGATGCTCTTGCGGTCGGGGGAGCGCGACGGCCACGCAATCTGTCGCACCTGCACGCGGTCGCCGCCGAGGTGCTGGCGAAACCGGATCGCGTGGGTCACGATCTGCTCGACGCTGGCTGTGAACGGGATGCGCGCCGCGCGGCCGCTCAAGGCATCGACGCGGAAGAAGCCGCCGTCGGCGTAGATCACGATCGCGCGGCTCTCGGGCGTCCAGCCGTAGTTGGGATAGACGCCGGTCCACGCGAAGCCCTCCTGGTTGTCGTTCGAGAGCCCGTCCCACAGCATGCGCTCGCGACCGGTCGCGAGGTCGTGAACCATCAGCACCGTCTTCTCGCGGATGCGCCGGATGAAGGACAGGCTCTTGCCGTCGGGCGACGGCGCCGGCCGGCCCGCGCCGCCGGCCGGGTCGGTCAGCGTCGCGGTCTTGCCGGTTACGCGATCGTACTGGCGGATCTGCCAGATGCCGGAATGCACGTTGCGGTCGTACCCGAAGCGCTGGGGGCGGCCGGTGAAGTAGACGTAGCGCCCGTCGCGCGAGAACACCGGCTCGTTCGCGTCGCCGAACTCCTCCTTCTTGGTGATCTGCACGCCCTTGCCGCCCAGCATGCTGTACATCCACAGCTCGACCGTGCCGAGGGAACTCTTGTCGGTGAGCCGCCGCCTGGTCACGATCCACTCGCCGTCCGGCGACCACGCCGACGAGTTGGTGGTGTGGTCGGCCTCGCGGCTCACCGGCCGCGGGCGCGAGCCGTCGGCCTCCATGACCCACACGTTCTCCGTGCCGCCGCGGTCGGTGGTGAAAGCGATGCGCTTGCCGTCGGGCGACCAGCGCGCTTGCATGTCGTACGCCATGCCCGAGGTCAAGCGCTTCGCGCGGCCGCCGGCGATCGGCAGCGTGTAGATGTCGCCCAGCATGTCGAAGAGCAGCGCGCGCCCGTCGGGGGAGACGTCGACCGTCATCCAAGTGCCGCGGTCGGTCTCGAAGCGCAGCGTGTCGCTCGGCGCGTGCGGCACGTTCACGTCCCACGGCTCGTCCGAGCTGGGACGCGTCTTCGTCGAATCGGGCGCGGCCGAAGCACTCGCGGCCAGCGCGGCGCCCAGGACGGCGGCGGTGAACGCGGCACGGACGAGGCGTGCGAGGGCGGAACGGAGTGCGGGCATGGAGGATCTCCGGGGCGGCGGAGGGCTGCAACGAAGTGGACGCGGCAGTCTAGCGGATGACGGGCCGCGCATGCCGGCGCGGCGGCCGCTGCGGGGCTTGGTGCCCCTCCGGCAAGTCCCAGTCCCCGCTTTCGGGGGAATACCCCACTGTCGACGCGCAGCTTCCCCGCATAAGCTTGAGTGTAAGTCCCGGGCCCGATCGTTTTCCCCTCCCTGGGGCCAAGCAAGGAGCGCAGGCTCGATCGAAGGCACCCCGAGATCAGGGCTTGCGTTGGGGCGAGTTCCGCTCCTTCTCGCGTTCCTTTTGCGGCACGCGGGCTCCCGGGCTGGCCCCGCGC
>VBOS01000250.1:0-7530 GCA_005893185.1 Candidatus Eiseniibacteriota bacterium | reverse complement strand
CGAAGTTGCCGGCCCCGGGCATGGGCGTCTCGGGGGGTTGGACTACCACAGGCGCTGGGTCCCACGAGCGCCCCCGGTTCACCTTCCACCCGCCCTGTTCGCGCCGATAGACCTTGCCGTCCCTGCCCGCGAACACGTTGTTGGGAATCCGCTCGGGCCGCGCCACCGGCGTGCCCAGGCGGCGAACGGGCACCCGGCTCGCGTGGGGATCGACGCGCGGAACGTTCGCGGTGCGCCGGTAGATGTTCATGGGCAGGCGGTCGGGCCGGGCCGGCGCGCGCGTCGCGCGCCGCGTGCGGGCCATCGTGCCGTCGGACTCGAGCAGCGGGCGGCGAAATCCGCCCGGACCCAGCCAGTGTGGCGGATCGTGGATGGAATGGACGCTCGGCGCCGAGTACCAGAGGAAGCCGACTCGGAGGAACCCCGATCCGTAGCTGCAGCCGAAGCTCCAGCGACCCAGCCAGGGGTTGTATCGGGGATGGAATCCCCAGGTCCACGGCCGCGGGTAGAACCGATGGCGGCCGCGCCACGGATGGTAGCGGTAGCCCGTGCCGTACACCACCGTTCCATAGTATGGATAGCACCCGATGTATCCGGGGAGGTAGCCGACGTAGACGACGTCGGGAGTCATGTCGTAGACGGAGACGTAACGAACGTTGTAGACGGGACAGCTGGGCGGGATGTCCTCCACGCCCAGTGGACGCGTGTCGCTCACCTGCCATGGACCCTCGGGGTCGTCTGCGATGTACCAGACCCCCTGATCGCACGCGTAATAGCGCCCGTCGGCGAGGATGACCTCAGCGTCGGTGTTCACGGCGTACTCCAGCATCGATCCCGGGATGCGCTCGAAGTCCGGCGATCCGTCGTAGGTCACCGTGAAATCGGCCGGGCCGCGCCGGATCGCAGTGGTCTGCGGGATCTCGGCGTCCGCGACCGCGTCGTCCGCCTGGTCCGTACCCGCCACGCTGGCCAGGAGGTTCGCCTTGGGCGATTCGGGTGGAATCCGAGAGAAGCTCGCCGGCATGCGATCGCCCCGCACGAAGGTCCAAGGACCGGCGGTCGTCGCCGCTCGGTACCAGCGGCCGGCCAGCAGGATGTACACCGCCTGCGTGCTGACTTCGCGCACGACGTCGCTCTCGGTATTGGTCACATACAGCAGCTCGTCGCCGACCAGCGGGGCGTATCGGGGCGGGCCGTTGGTCGAGATCAGCTCGGTGGGCTCCGTGGCCGTGAGCACGAGCGGCGGCAGTCCTTGGATCTGGTCCGCGGCGGACGTGTCAGGCGGGACGACCTCGCGCACAGCGCCGGGCGGGCTCGCGACGACGCTCCATGGGCCGAGCGGATCGTCGGCCTCGTACCAGACGTTGGCGCCGCTCAGGAAATACTTGCGGCTCGAAGGGTCGTGGACCACCGCGTAAGGCGTGTTCACGACCCGCTCGAGGCCGGCGCCGGGGATGGGCTCGAGCACCGGGCGACCGTCGTAGACGACCAGGATCGCGGGCGACTGCGCGAAGACGACACGCGGCGGCACCGTGTCCAGATCCGCGACGCTTGCGCGCTCCTTTCGCGGCCTCCGACTCGACCAGGCTCTCGTAGCGGCTCGCTTCGGACGGCGTGATGCCGGGGAGCCGCACCTTGGTGACGTCGAAGTGGCGCGCCGAGACGCTGCTGCTGTCGCGATCGATGAGAATGGTCTCGGTGAACCACAGAACGCCGAACAGGGGTTCGGTGTCGCGGCTCTGCTGGAGTGAGAACGCAGCCCGCGCTGTGAGCATGTCGCCGACCAGGGTCTCGGGCTGGGGCTGGTAGATGACGAACGCTCCGCTCGACGAATCGAACTGGCGAGGCCAGCCGGCATCTTCGGCGCGGGAGGGGCCGGTCAGAGCGAGCAGCGCCCCGAGGACGACGATGCCGATTCGGCCACAGGGCCGATGAGCGAGTCGAAACTTCATGAGCGGATCCACGGCGACCTCATTAGGAGAGACGGCCGGCGACTGGGCCCGGTTTCGGGAGCACGACCCGATTCTACGCTTCCTGGACCCGGCCCACACGATGACGACGGTGCACCCATGCCGGCGGTCGAAGCGCCGATCGCCGGGACGGCCCAGCGGGGCATGCGGCGCAGCTCGTCGGGGAGGCGGAGCTATTCGAGCCGCAGGAAAGCCCGCACCTCGGGAATGCGCTCGATCTCGTCGCCGATCCGGTCGGCAGACCCGGGACCCAGGTCGAGCGCAGCCTGCACGCGCACGACCTCCCCGCCGCTCGCCGGAATCAGGAAGACGCGTCCCGCGGAGAACTCGTATGTGCGATCGGCGAAGACGGCCTGCAACGGCGTCGCGCGCCAGGTGCGTTTGTCCCCCGTTTCGCCCACCTGGACATCCACCGACGCCAGGTTTCCGAAGAAGGTCTGCGTCGAGCTGCCGCCACGGAGCGATGCCTCGGTCTGCGTCGAGCTGCCGCCACGGAGCGATGCCTCCGAGAACAGGACGAACAGGGGATCGCCGCTCACAACGCACGTCACAGCATGCACGCCCTGATACGACCACTCGGTGAGCTCGAGCGTGTGGCGGGGGTAGGTGGCCGCCTGAACTGCGCCGCGTGCCACCGTGTCGCGCGCGTGGCCGTGCTTCCGGAGCCACTCGGCGACCGCGGGGGTGGCAGCTGCCTGATCCAGCAGGAGCCGGCCGCGCATGGCGTTGAATTCGAGCTGGCGCGCCGGGGTCGAGTCCCGGGTGGACAGCAGGAACACCGCGCCGAAGGGCAGCTCGAACTTGGCCCGGTCGATCCAGATCGAACGCCCGCTCCAGTCGAGCGGGATGTGGCGGCCGAAGGCTGCGTCGAGAATCAGCGCGTAGTGGAAGCGCCCGCGGTGGAAGCGAAGCATCGTCTCGCCGTGCTCGTGGTCGCGGACGACGACGTCCGGTACGCCTTGGGCCGCAGCGGTGACCGCGAGGACGACGGAGGCAACGCCGACCGTTGCGCGCGCGAGGATCCATGCCGCGAGCGTCCGTCTGGACCCCATGTTCACTCCTGGGCGCGGCATCCCATCCGGCCCGCCCCCCTAAGGCTGCACCGCCCCTCACGGCAGCGGCTTGATCACTCCCATCTGCCACAGCATGAACACGAACTTGTCGGCCGTGCTCTCCTGGAGCTGGGCCTTGGTCGAGCCGATTCCGTGACCGGCGTGGTAGTCCACGCGGAACAGCACCGGCTTGCCGCTCGCGGTCGCGGCCTGGAGGCGCGCGCACATCTTGGCCGACATCCAGGGCTCGACGCGCGGATCGTTCACCCCGTGCGACAGCATCACGGCCGGGTACTTCGCACCGTCCTTCACGTGGTGGTAGGCGCTCATCTCGAGCAGCGCCTTGAACTCGTCCGCGTTCTTGACCGTGCCGAACTCGGGGATGTTGGGCACGCCGTTCATCGTGGTCTCCATGCGCAGGGCGTCGAGGCAGCCGACGTCGAAGAGTCCGGCGGCGAAGAGATCCGGCCGCTCGGTGACAGCGCGCCCGATCAGGATGCCGCCGGCGCTGCCGCCCTGGCCCGCGAGCCGCGCCGGGCTCGTGTAGCCCTTGGCGATCAGGTACTCGGCGCACGAGATGAAGTCCTTCCAGGTGTTGGGCTTGGTCTGCTTCTGCCCGGCCTTGTGCCACTCCTCGCCGTACTCCCCGCCGCCCCGCACGTGCGCGACCGCGTACACGCCGCCGCGCTCGAGCCACGCGATCATGGTCGGGATGTACTGGACGTTGCGGCTCAGGCCGTAGGCGCCGTAGCCCGAGAGCAGCGTCGGGTTCGAGCCGTCGAGCTTGAGGCCGCTCTTGTAGATGATCGAGAGCGGGATCTTCACGCCGTCGTGGCCGGGGACCATCACCTCCACCGACTCGAATCCGGGCAGCGCATCGAACTTGCCGATCGGGTTGAGCTTCGTGTCCGCGAACGCCTTTTGCGCCGGATCGTAGGCGTAGGTCTTGCCGGCGCGCGTCCAAGCTGTGGTCTGGACCAGCACTCCGTCCACGTCGGGAGCTGCGCTCGCGATCGCGCAGGACGGATACTTCTCGGGCAGGGTGAGCGGCTCGAGCTTGGCGCCCGCGCCGTATCCGAGCCGCGCCACGCGGCCCGCCGCGCCGTCGCGGGACTCGATGTAGAGGGCGTCCTTGGCCGACGCGACGCCCGAGATCACGGCCTCGCTCGCCGGAACCAGGGTCTCGGCGGAAGCGAAGCCGGGCGATGCGAGCTTCTCGCGCAACACCTTGAAGCGCGGAGCGGCGCGCGCGGTCATGAGGTAGATCTCGTCGCCGTGGACGGCGAAGTCCTCCACCGAGTCGGCCGCGTCGCAGATCATCTTCCACGGCGACGCCATTCCCTCGCGCTTCGTGAGATCGCCAGTCGGCGGCAGCTTGGCCGCGTAGAGCGTGAGCGGGTTCGCGTCCCCGTGCTTGATCTTGCCGATCGCGTAGGACGTCGGCGTCGGGGTTGGCACCGAGGCGGTGCATGCAGGCGAAGGTCTTCTTGTAGCCTTCGGTCGGGGGCGCGTCGGCCGCCAGCAGGCGGCGGCGCGAGTAGTAGAAGCCGCTGCCGTCGGGGAGCCACTGGGGATTCGTATAGCCCGCCTCCATGCGGTCGATCGAGTCCGAGAGCGCAGCGCCGGAGCCGACGTCGAGCACGTGCAGCACGTCCTGCTCCGATCCCGAGGGGGAGAGCCCGTAGATCACGCGCTTGCCGTCCGGCGACGGCACGTAGAAGCCGAGCGAGTAGTGGCCGCCGCCCGCTGGCTTCATCGCCGAGGGATCGACGAGCAGCTTCTCCTCGCCGCCGAGTGACGCGCGCGCGAAGAGCTTGGGGAGATCCTCGTCGGATGCCACCCGCAGGTAGAAGAGCCGCCCGTCCGGCAACCGGTCGATGTCGAAGATGCGATACGGACGCCCGGCCTCCAGCTCCTTGATGCGGGCGAGAACGCGGTCGCGCTCGGGCAGGCGGGCGATGAGCGCGGTCGTGAAGTCGGCCTGCCCCTTGATCCACGCCTGGACCTCGGGGTCCTTCAAGTTCTCCATGTAGCGGTAGGGGTCTTCGATCTTCTGGCCCCAGTACTCGTCGGTGACGGCGCGCACCGGCGCGACCGGCGGGGCTTCCGCCGCGAGCGATGAGTGGGCGGCGCAGCAGCACGCCACGAGCAGCACGGCGGCGGCCCTCGAAGGCAGACGATGGCGAAGCATTCTCGACCTCCCGGAACGTGGCCGTTCAAGGCCCTTGCGATGGTGGGCGGGATCGCGTTCCTACAGCGGCTGGCATCCTATCAATGTCGGGGCGATCGCCGAAGCACGTTCGGGCGGAACGCTACGTCGGGTCCGAGGAGCCGGCCGCGACCGCCGCCTCGCGCAGTGCCATCAACATCTCGCCGGCGCTCGCGAAGCGCGCGCCAGGGTCCTTCTCGAGCGCCCGCATGACGATGCCCTGAGTGCGCAGGGATATCTTCGGGTTCAATCTCCGCGGCTCCGGGGGCGATTCGTTCAGGATCTTGTGCATCAGCTCGTGAGGCGGGTCGATCGAGAAGGGCCGCACGCCCGTCAGGATCTCGAACAACACCATGCCGAGGCCGTAGACATCCGTCCGCGCGTCCGCCTCCCGGCCGGTGAGCAGCTCGGGCGCCAGGTAGGCCATCGTGCCCACGACCGTTCCCGTCTTCGTGAGGCCGGTCGATGTCGTCGTCGAATCTCCGAGGATCTTGGCCACGCCGAAGTCGAGGATCTTCGCCCTGCCATCCGTCGTGAGCATCACGTTCGCCGGCTTGAGGTCCCGGTGCAGCACGCCGTGGGCGTGGGCCGCCTCCAGCGCATCCGCCACGTCGATGGCCACGGCCAGCGCGTTCGATTCGGGCAAGGGGCCGTGCTCGAGCACGTCGGACAGCGAAGCCCCGGGCACGAACTCCATGACGAGAAAGCCGGTTCCATCCTGGCTGTCGAAGTCGAAGATGGTGGCGATGCGCGGGTGGTTGAGTCGCGAAAGTGCCAAGGCCTCGTGCCGGAACCGTCGCCGCATTTCCTCGTCGGCGAGGGAAGCTCCGGTGAGAACCTTCACCGCCACGTCGCGCGCGAGGTGCCGGTCGCGCCCGCGGTACACAACCCCCATCCCACCGGCGCCGAGCTTCTCCACGATCTCGAAATGGGAGAGCCGCTGCCCAATGAGCGCTTCCGGCAGGAAGCGTTGCTGCACGCTGCGTCCCTCGCGAATGTCCTTCTCGCGCTGGCGCGATCGTCGCTCGAGGAACAGGTAACGGTGGGTTCCGATGGCGGTGTAGATCAGCGGCGCCAGCGCCAGGGCGGCGGTGGGGGGCACATCGATGGCGAGCCCGGCGAAGAGGGCGTGGTCGATCCCTGCAAGGAGCACCGTTGCGAGCCCCATCACGATTCCAGCCCACACGATGGGAAGAGCGACGAACCCCCATCCGATCATGCCGCCCAGGCCCACGAGCAGCGAAGCGTGGAGCCAGCGTGGCGGGCGGACCAGGAACCGGTCCCGCAGGAGATTGTCCATTGCGCTGGCGTGGACGTAAACCAGCGGGGTGGCGGCGGCGAACGGTGTGGGGCCGACCTCTTCCGAGAGCTCCCGTGCCGACACGAGCCCGATCAACACGATCTTTCCGGCGAACGCCTCCCGCAGCCGGGCCGAGTCCCCGGCCACGTACCAGCGGAGCACCTTGAGCATGGAATAGCTGCGGTCGAACGCCTCGCGATCACCCGCGAAATCGATCGCGGTCGAGCCGTCGTCACCCACCGGAAGCCGCGTGCGACCCCCGGTGGGCCACTCGACGACTGCGGCTCGGCCCGACCAGTGCACGCTTTCGGGCGAGCGCCAACCTCGATATGCGCCGTACGACCGCAGCGCCAGGGACGCATAGAGACGGTCCTCGTGGCGGATCAACATCGGCAACCGCCGGATCGCGCCGTCCGGGTCCACGCTCGCCGTGACGTGCCCGAGGCTCCGGGCCGCCGACAGCAGCTCGGGAAACGGCAGAGCGACGCTCGCGGCGCGCGGCGCCGGCCCGCCTTCGCCCGGCAGGCTCTGCGAGCGCAGGATTCGCTCGGCATCGGGCGTGAGCGGCCGTGGGTCCGCCCCTTCGGCATCGAACCGGATAGCATGCACGACGTTCTCGTGATTGCCCGTGACCTGCGCCAGCAGGTGGTTCCATGCCGGGTCCTGGTTGAGGTCATCGGGGAACTGGAGATCGACCGCGATCGCCCCGGCGCGTGCCTCCTCGAGGGCCGAGATGAGCAATGCGTATTGATCGCGGCGGACCGGCCATGACCCGTAGGCGTGGATGGTCGCGTCGTCCACGCCCACGATCGCGATGGCGTCGGAGGCCGGGCGCTCGCCGCGCAGGCGGAAGCGCCAGTCCAGGAGCCGCAGATCGAAGCTCTCGAAGGCCCCCGCCAGGTGGAGCGCGGACAGCAGGAGCGAGACGAGCAGGGCGATCCCCAGTCCTCGCACGATCTCCTGTCGGCGCGCTGTCGAATCGCTCGTGGCCATGGCGGC